>JAAAOL010000224.1 GCA_009908885.1 Bacteroidota bacterium
GAACGGCGAGCCGCTGCAGGGCGCCAGCGTCGTGTTGCGGGGCGGAGACGCGGCCTTCTACGGCGCGGCGACGGACGGGGACGGCTTCTATGCGATCGCGCAGGTGCCGCCGGGCCGCTACGCACTGCGCGTCTCGTTCGTCGGGTATGCCACCGTCACCGACACCCTGCAACTCGGGCCGGACGACGTGCAGCTCGTCAACGTGGCACTCCGGCCCACGGAGGAGGCGCTGGACGAGGTCGTGGTCGAGTCGGACGAGGAGGGCGGGGCGACGACGCTCACGGCGGGCCTCCAGCCGGTGCGTCCCGGCGACATCGCGCAGGTGCCGACGCCGGGCCTCGCGGGCGACCTGGCCTCGTACCTGACCACGCTCCCGGGCATCGTCACCTCGGGCGACCAGGGCGGGCAGTTCTTCATCCGGGGCGGCGAGCCGACGCAGAACCTCGTCCTGCTGGACGGCATGCTCATCTACCAGCCGTTCCACGTCCTCAGCTTCTACTCGGCCTTCCCGACCGACGTGATCCGCCAGGCCGACGTCTACGCGGGCGGCTTCGGGGCGCGCTACGGCGGACGCCTCTCCTCGGTGGTCGACGTCGCCTCGCGCAACGGCAATAAGCAGCGCTACACCGGGCAGGTCACGGCCTCGCCGTTCGTGGCCTCGGTGCAGGCGGAAGGGCCGGTGCAGCGGGGCACGCTGTCGTTTCTGGCCTCCGTCCGGCAGTCGCTCGTGGAAGAAGGAGCGGCGCAGTACGTGGATCGCGACCTGCCCTATCGCTTCGGCGATGTCTTCGTGAAGCTGCATGGCACGCCGGGCCGCAACCATCGCCTCTCGGTGACCGGCCTGCACACGTACGACCGGGGCACGGTGGGCGCGGCGGAGGGTGAGGTGCCGGGCGAGCTGGAGCCGCTGCCGCGCGATGTGGCCCGCTGGCGCAACGACGCCCTCGGGATCCGCTACCTCTTCCTGCCGGGCTCGCTGCCCGTCCTGGTCGAGATGCGGGTGTCCGTCTCACAGCTGGAGAACACGTTCGGCGACGAAGACGACCCGCTGCGGTCGTCCTCCGTCGGGCGGCTCAACTCGGAGGTGCACGTCACGCAGTACAGCGGCATCGAGGTGGGCTGGGGCCTCTTCGCCCGCACGCTGCGCCTCGACAGCGACCTCGGCGGCCTGTATCAGAACGTGCAGCTGGAGCGCGAATTCGTGACTGAGGTCGGCCTCTATGCCGAGCCCGTCCTGCGGTGGGGCGAGCACGTGCGCGCCACGCCGGGCCTGCGCCTCCACGCGTTTCCGAGCAAGGATCAGGTGTATCTGGAGCCGCGCCTGCGGGCCGTGTGGTCGCGCGGGCCGCATCAGGTGAGCGGGGCGCTCGGCCTGTATCACCAGGAGGTCGTCGGCGTCAGCGACCGGCGCGATGCGGCCAGCATCTTTACGGCCTGGTCGGCCGTCCCGGTGGGCGACGTGCCGAGCGCCTGGCACGGCATCCTGGGCTATCAGGCCGACCTCGGGCGCGGGCTCTCGGCGGCGGTGGAGGGCTACCACAAGCGCCTGCGCAACCTGTACGTGGGCGAGTGGACGGCCTTCCCGCGGCTCACGACGAACCTGCAGCAGGCCGACGGGCGCGTCTGGGGCCTCGACGCCCGGCTGGAGTGGCGACGGCCCGCGTTCTACGCCTACGTCGGCTACGGGCTCTCGTCCGTCCGATACGAGGCGCGGCAGGACGAGCTGGCGCTCTGGTTCGGCGAGGCGACGCTGGACTACCGCCCGCCGCACGACCGCCGCCATCAGGTCAACGTCGTGGCCACCACCACGTGGCGCGGCGTCGACCTCGGGCTGCGCTGGCAGTTCGGCTCGGGCCTGCCCTACAACCGCGCGCTCGGCTTCGACGGCTTCATCCTGATGGACGACGCCGTGGACGTGTTCGCCGAGCGGGGCGACCGCCGCGTCATCTACGAGCGCCCCTTCAACGGCGTGCTGCCCACGTACCACCGCCTCGACCTGTCCGTCGCCCGCACCTTCCCGTTCCGCACCGCCGACGTGACGCTCCAGGGCACGCTCATCAACACGTACGACCGGGCCAACATCTTCTACCTCGACGTCTTCACGCTCCGCCGCGTGGACCAGCTGCCGCTGCTGCCGTCCGTGGGACTCAGCGTGTCGTTCAACTAGGAGCCTGTCTCGCTCTCGCCCATGCGCCTCGTGCCTGTCGTCCTGTTGCTGCTCACCGCCGTCCTGCTCGGCGGCTGCGAGGAGAGCGTCGACCCGATCCTGGGGACCGACCGCGCCTTTACGCTCTACGGCCTGCTCAACCCGCAGGCCGACACGCAGGCCGTGCGCGTCTTTCCCATCGAGGGCGATCTCACCCGCACGCGCCCGGAGCCGCTGGACGCCGAAGTGGCCTCCGAGAACCTGACGACGGGCGCCGCGACGGCGTGGCAGGACTCGCTCGTGCTCTACCGGAGCAGCCTCTTCGAGGACACGTACGGCCACGTCTACTTCGCGCCCCTGCAGGTGCAGCACGAGCACACCTACCGCGTCCGGGCGACGCGCAGCGACGGGGCCGCGACGATGGTCGAGGTGACCGTCCCGCCCGTCTCGGAGCCCGAACTGCGCCCGTTCGACGTGGAGCGGTTTTCCGTCACCATGCCCGTGTTCTGGCCGCGCGCGCCGCAGCTCAACCAGATTCAGGTCGTCTACCGCCTCACCGTGGACGGCGCGCCGCAGGAGGTCGTCGTCGACTACCCGATTGCCGCGCAGCAGCGGGACGCGGGCGGCATCGTCATGGCGGTCAACTTCCTGGAGGACGCGCGGACGATCCGCAGCACGGTCAACGAAGGGCTGGGCGGGCGGATCGCGCTCATCGAGATCGTGCAGCGCGTGCTGGTGACCAACGCCGAGTGGAATCCGCCCGGCGGCGTCTACGACCCGGACGTGCTGGTGCAGCCGGGCGTCTTCTCGAACGTGGAGGACGGGTTCGGCTTCGTCGGCGCGGGTTACCCGGCGTCGATCGCGTGGGTGCCGGAGGAGGCCATCGTCCAGCAGGCCGGTTTCGAGTACGTCCCGCCGGAGGACGACGAGGTTCGTTCGAAGTGATTGGGCTCAGAGTTGGAGGTTGGGTCCTCGTCCCGCCTCGCCCGTCCCTGCTTTCCCGACCTAAACGCTAAAACGGTACGGCGCCGCGGATGCGATAGTACACTTCGTAGCGCTCCGTCGTGCCGAGCTTGGAGGCCCGCTGCGCCACACCCAGGCTGTGCCCGAGTTCGAAAACGCCGCCCAGGTGCAGGGCGTTCTTGAGTTCCAGGCCGAGGCCCAGCCGCCGCTCGGCATCATCGAGGTCGGCATCGGTCCACACCAGTCCGGCATCGGCGAAGGCGGCGAGTGAGGTGGCGCCCAGGCTGACGACGCCGAGGAGTTGCGTCTGGAGGTCGGGCAGCAGCGGCACGCGGTACTCGGCGCTGCCGAACAGCACGCGGTTGCCCAGCGCATAGCGGCGGTACCCGCGCACCCGCTCCAGGCCGCTGAGGGTGAACGGAAACAGGTCCGGCAGGTTGATCTGGACGTGGTCGTACCGCGAGAGGCCGAGCAGGTCCTGCGGGCGCGTGGTGCCCGTCTGCGCCTGGACGCGCCCGTGCAGGAAGAGACGCTGCAGGCCGAGCGCAGGCAGCACGGCGAAGGCCGACGCGTCGCCGCGCAGGAAGCGGCTGTCGGTGCCCAGCACCGGAGCCGACGCCGTCACTTTGAGGCGCACGCCGAGGCCGTCGAGCGGATGGATCACGTTGTGGCGGTACGGGCGCTGCTTCCGCATCGTCAGCCAGAGGCGCAGGTCGGCCTGCTGCGCCGTGGTGGGGGCGGGCAGCGCCGCGCCCGTGTCCAGCGATTCCAGGTCGAGCGGATTCACGTCGATGTAGCGGAGGCTGGCGCTGAACGTCTGCTCCACGAACGGCGCGTCCGACCAGTCCAGCGGCCAGCTCATCGACACGTCGCCGCCGACGAAGTCCTCCACCAGCACGTCGTCCCCGTAGCGCTGCGCGGAGCCGGGCAGGCGGTACAGGCTCAGCCCGAGCGACGGCCACCACTGGTTGTTGACGTAGCTGGCGTAGAAGGCGCTCTTGCCCTGCGGGTCCGGGACGGAGACGCTGCCGCCGACGGCCAGGAGGTGTTTCCCCAGCGGCTCGAGCCACGCCGTGCCGCCCGCAATCCCCCAGTCGTCGGCCCCGCCGTAGTAGGGCACGGCGAGCGAGAGCCCGTGCGTCAGGTTGCTCCAGCTGTCGTACGGATAGCGGTCGGTAATGAGCGAGGCATCGGGCGCGATGGCCGAGGGAATCGTCGCGGGCGGGCGGTGGCGCGTCCAGGCCGCGTACGGCGACGGTACGTCGGGCGCGAGGGCGGGGGCGGTCCGCGTGGCGTCGAAGCGGACGGCGAGGTCCTGCTCCTTCGAGCGGGTGACGGTAGCCAGGAGCGCGCCCGCCGGGAAGGCCGAGTCCGGCGGCGTCCAGTCGGTCGCCGTGGCGCCGCTGACGAGGTAGGTGACGCGGCGGTGCGTGCTGTCGGCCAGGTCGTAGGCGAAGACGTTGGGCACGTCGTCCCGCAGGGACGTGTAGGCGAGATGCCGTCCGTCCGGGCTCCACACGGGGATGCGATCGTCGTGCTGGCCCGGCGTAATCGGGCGCAGCGCGCCGGTACCGAGGTCGAGCAGCACGATGTCGCGCGTGCCGTCCTCGGCGAAGCGGGCGACGGCGAGGGTGTCGCGGGTCGGGTGCCACGCGAGGGCGGAGAGCTGCACGTCGCCCGTGAAGGACGTGTGCTGCGTCTCGTCGCCGGTCGCCAGGTCGAGCGTGAACACGTTGGCCGTCCCGCCCTCGCTGCCGATGAAGGCCAGGCGCTCGCCGTCCGGCGCGAAGGCGGGCGACGACGCGCGGCGGCTGTGCGTCAGGCGGCGCAGGTTCGATCCGTCGGCATCCACCACGAACAGGTCGTGCAGCAGCGAGCTGTGTGCTCCGCGAGCGAGATGGGCGAAGGCGAGGCGCTGCCCGTCGGGGCTCCAGGCGACCGGCGCGCGAATCGTGCCCTCAGCCACGATCTCCACGTCTCCCGTCGACCGGTCTTGCACGAACAGGCGACGGACGGGGCGGCGCAGCGACGTCAGCGCCAGCACGGCGAGGCGCGACGTGTCCGGGCTCATCTGCACGTCGTACAGGTACTGGCCCGGCCCTTTCAGCGGCTCGGCGCCGAGCGAGTCCAGCGGCTCCATCTCCCCGGCCAGCGTGTTGTAATACACGTTCACGTGCCGCCGCCAGTCGTCGTAGAAGTCGCGGTACGACGTGTCCACCACGGCCTCGAACGCCGCGTCGAAGTCGTGCACCTTCGCCAGGCCGAAGAGGCGCTCCGTGCGGTGGGCCAGCAGGTCGGCGAGCGTCGAGTCGCCGTACTGGGAGGCGAAGTAGCGGAGCTGGGCGTTGCCCGAGGCGTAGAGCAGGCGTCCGTTCCAGGCGGAGCGCCCGTCGTCGTACGAGAGCGCGTCGTCCAGGACGGCGGTGCGCAGCCAGCGGTCGCCGCGCTGGGCGTCCCACGTCTCCGTCTCGTACTGCGCGAGGCCCTCGGTCCAGAAGCGCGGCAGCGGCTCACCCAGCAGCACGTTCAGCAGGCGCGGGCGGCTTCGCACGGCGCGGTAGTGGAAGATGTGCGCCAGCTCGTGCGCCAGCACCTTGCGCAGCCACTTCTCGCGCCCCGTCCAGACCTCCTGTCCCGCATTCTGATGCACCCAGATGTTGGTGTAGCCCGCGCCCAGCGGCACCGCGAAGCCGTTGACGATCTCGTCCTCGTCGGACAGGTAGATGCGGATTTTTTCGTCGAACGTCACACCCAGGTTGGCCGAGAGGGCGTCGTACGTGGCCTCCGCGATGGACGCGGCCTCGGCCTCAATCCCGGCGAGGCGGGCCGGGGCCATGATCTCGAAGTGCTCCGTCTCGGCCACCTGCCAGTCCAGCTCCGGGTGGTTGCGCCCGCTGAACGAGTTGAAGCCCTGCGCCCCGGCCATGAGCGGGAGCAGCAGGAGCGCGAGGAAGCAGCCGAGGCGTCGCATGCGAGGCGGAAATGGTGACCAGTCGTCCGGCGGCTACGGTGTACTCGGAAACGCCCCGAAGGATCGCAGGCGGGTCTCGGTGTGCTGCGGCGAGCCGTCAGGCGCACGAACCGCGACGTAAGG
>JAAAOL010000453.1 GCA_009908885.1 Bacteroidota bacterium
CCGCTCGTACTCCGGGTAGAGCGAGAGGTCGTCGAACATGATGTCGCCGCACGCCACGCCGAAGATGGGCTCACCGTCCGGGCGCGTCGCCAGCAGGTCCTGTACGTCGGGCACGGTCTGGGCGTGCAGCAGCTCCGTCTCGTAGGTGGTCTGCGTCTGCGGATCGGCCAGGACGAGGAAGGCATGGTTTGCGTCGTCGCCGTCGAGCGAGGTGAGGTCGAACGTCGCCGTCGCCTTGCCCTGCGCATCCGGCTGGATCGGCTGGTAGCAGCGCGCCGTGCCGGTGGCGTTCTGCGGGATCGCGTAGCCTGCGGGGAGCGACAGGTAGACGAACGGCCGCCGGTCCGTCGTGATGAGCTCGAACGTGCCATCGGCCTGCGTCTCGACCACCGACAGGCCGTCCGTCACGCCGACGCCCGCGAGGCCTGTGCCCTCGGCCCGGACCTGCCCGCGCATCCGCACCGGCATCGTCGGCAGCGCGGCGCGGGCCCAGGAGGGAACGGTCAGGAGCGCCCCGGTGGCGGTGAGTTGTTGAAGGAAGCGGCGGCGGGAGGTGGGCATGGCGGGGAAGGCCTGATTCGAGAAACGAACACGCGTGGACCTCCAAGATGCAGCAGCCGGGCGAGAACTGCGTAATTGCGACGTTAAGGATCGTCACGGTCCTCGGACGTCAACGAGACGGTAGCATACGGCGACCCTGCAAATCACCCCGCAAATCATGCAGGCTTCAAGCCCATCCGTTGAATCCAAGCCGTGCCATCCCTAGCTTCCTGTTCTCTATTAAGGCATCTCCACTCCCGGCGAGGTGCCTTTTTCTGTAGCACTTTGCTGCCCCTTCGACCGGGCTTTGGACGACGAACTTCGACCCCACCTATGAGCGACCTCTTCGATAAAATTGTCTCCCTCTGCAAGCGGCGCGGCTTCATCTTCCAGTCGTCGGAGATCTACGGCGGCCTCAGCGCGGCGTACGACTACGGCCCGCTCGGCGTCGAGTTGAAGCGCAACGTGCAGGAAGAGTGGTGGCAGGAGATGGTCTACCGCCACGACAACATCGAGGGCGTGGACGCCTCCATCCTCATGCACCCGAAGACGTGGGAGGCGTCCGGCCACGTGGAGGCCTTCAACGACCCGATGATCGACGACAAGACGTCGGGCCACCGCTACCGGGCGGACGACCTCATCGAACACCACATCGCCCGGCTGCGCAACAAGGGCAAGGCCGAGGACGCCGCCCGCGTGCAGGGGCGGCTCGTGGAGGCGCTGCATGCCGAGGATATGCCGCGCGCGCTCTATGAGATCATCATGGACGAGGAGATCCGCGGGCCGGACTCCGGCGCGTTCGACTGGACCGAGGTGCGCCAGTTCAATCTGATGTTCGAGACGTACGTCGGTCCCATCCAGGACGAGGACAACAAGATCTACCTCCGCCCGGAGACGGCGCAGGGCATCTTCGTCAATTTCCACAACGTGCAGCAGACGGGCCGCCAGAAGGTGCCGTTCGGCATCGCGCAGATCGGCAAGGCCTTCCGCAACGAGATCGTGGCGCGGCAGTTCATCTTCCGGATGCGCGAGTTCGAGCAGATGGAGATGCAGTACTTCGTCCGCCCCGGCGAGCAGCTAGAAGAGTTCGACCGGTGGCGCGAGAAGCGGATGCAGTGGCACAAAAGCCTCGGCGTGCGCCCGGGCAAGCTGCGGTGGCACGAGCACGAGAAGCTGTCGCACTACGCCGACGCCGCGCAGGACATCCAGTACGAGTTTCCCATCGGCTGGCAGGAGGTGGAGGGCATCCACAGCCGCACGGACTACGACCTGAGCCGCCACCAGGAGTATTCCGGCAAGAAGATGTCCTACTTCGAGCACGCCACGCGCGAGCGCTACGTCCCGTACGTCGTCGAGACGTCGGTGGGGCTGGATCGCACCATCCTGATGCTGCTCAGCGACGCCTACCGCGAGGAAGAGGTGGGGGGCGATGAGCGCGTCGTCATGAAATTCCACCCGAAGGTGGCGCCCATCAAGGCCGCCGTCTTCCCGCTCGTCAAGAAAGAGGGCATGCCCGAGATCGCCCGCGACATCGAGCAAGACCTGCGCCGCCACTTCAATGCGATGTACGACGAGAGCGGCTCCATCGGCAAGCGGTACCGCCGCATGGACGAGGCGGGCACGCCCTACTGCATCACCGTGGACGGCGACACGTTGGACGACGGCACCGTCACCGTCCGCGACCGCGACACGCTGGAGCAGGTCCGCATCCCGAAGGAGAACGTGGCGCGCTTCGTGGAGGACAAGATGCGCGACTGGCAGCCGATCGAGTAGCTTATACCGTTTTCGCCTGGCGATGTCCGGATAGGCGATGAGCACGGTCGGTAGAGACGCCTCGGCGAGACGTCTCTACGGTGGCATGTGCGATGATCAGCGCCTTGGCCTATCCCGACATTACGAAACCGAATCGGTATTAGGCAGGCCCCACCATCACTCCGCCTCGCGTGCTTGCATCGACCGGGCCACCTGCTCCACCTCCTCCCACACGCGCAGCGCGTTGCCGCCCAGGATCTGGGCGATCTCGTCCTCCGTGTAGTCGCGCCGCAGCAGTTCGGCGATGAGGTTGGGATAGTGCGAGGCGTCGCTCAGGCCCTCCGGCAGCGCGAAGACGCCGTCGAAGTCGGAGCCGAGGCCGACGTAGTCCACGCCGACGAGGTCCACGACGTGGTCGATGTGATCCGCCACGTCCTCCACGGTGCCGATCGGGTGCTGCTTGCGCTGCTCTGCGTAGTAGGCAATGGCCTCGGGCGCGTCCCGCTCCAGGCCGTGCTCTTCCAGGTACGTGCCGATCTGCTGCCGCAACGTGTCGCCCTGCTCCTGGTATTCGCTCCGCAGGAACGACGAGCCGAAGTTGATCATGATGACGCCGCCGTTCTCGGCGAGGCGCTGGATCAGGTCATCGCTCATGTTGCGCTCCCAGTCCGGCGTGAAGGCGCGGGCCGACGAGTGGGTGGCCAGCACCGGCGCTTCGGTCACGCGCATCACGTCGTAGAAGGCGCTGTCGGTGATGTGCGAGACGTCCACGATCATGCCGAGGCGGTTCATCTCGCGCACCACGTCCTCGCCGAAGGCGCTCAGGCCGCCGTGCGTGTAGGTCGTGTCGTAGGACGAGTCGGAGATGCGGTTGTCTTTCGCGTGCGTCAGCGTGATGTAGCGGATGCCGCGGTCGTAGAAGTGCTGCAGGTTGGCGAGGTCGCCCTCGATGCCTGCGCCGTTCTCCATGCCCATCGGCAGCGAGATGAGGCCCTGCTCGACGTGGCGCCGCACATCGTCGGGCGAGGTGGCCATGGCGAACTTGTCCGGGGCCCGCTCGGCGAAGCCTTCCACCATGTCGATGAGCGAGTCGGCCAGCGCCTTGGCCGCGCCGGTCGAGTCCTGGAGCCGCGCCGGAAGGTAGATCGACATAAACGGCGCGTCGAGGCCGCCCGCCCGAGCGCGGGGGTAGTCGAAGTCGCCGGTCTCGGTGGCCTGCGTGATGTCTTCCTCGTAGTTCGTCAGCCGGTACGGCACGTCGATGTGACCGTCCACGATGATATGGCGCTGCGCGATACTGTCAGCGCGGGCGCGCAGGGCGTCGTCGGTCTCAGTCTCGGGGGCCGTGCGGCAGTGGGTGAGCATGAGGGGGAGCAGCAGGAGGGCGAGAAGCGGCAGGGCACGCATGGCGGGAGGGGAAGCTGAACGAGGCGACGGAGCGCGCCCAAGATAGGAAGGCGGGCGGGGAAGATGCTACTGGCAGGGAGGAGCGGGGCGGGACGAGGCGCCTTACGGGCGCGCGAAGGCCCGTTCCCTCAGCTCGCGCAGGTACTCGGGCGTCTGCAGGAGGCGCGGGCCGTACCACGAGAACAGCTCGCCGTCCACGACGGCCAGCGGCACGTCAGGCAGCGTCTCGTGAAACTCATCGAAGTGCTGCTCCCGAAACGGAAACGGCTCGCTGGCCAGCAGCAGCACCTCGGGCCGGGCGGCGGCGAGGTCGGTGAGGGTCACTTCCGGGTAGCGCGAGGCCTCGGCGAAGACGTTGACGAGGCCGCCGCGCGTCATCACGTCGTGGATGAACGTGTCGCCGCCGACGGTCATGTAGGGCCGCCGCCAGATGAGGTAGGCCGCGCGCAGGGGCGGCAGCGGGCGCAACTCCGCGAAGCCCGCGTCGATGGCCGAGGCGAGCGTGTCGGCCTGGGGGGCGGTGCCGGTGAGGCGGCCCACGGTGCGGATCATCGACAGGGCACCGGACACGTCGGCCACGTCGGTCACGAAGACGGGCGCGAACGCCTCCAGCGCCTCCACCATCTCGGGCGTGTTCTCCTCCTTGTTGGCCAGCACGAGGTCCGGGGCGAGCGGGCGGATGCGCTTCATGTTGAGTTGCTTCGTGCCGCCCACGATGCCCTTGCGCGGCTTCCAGTCCTTCGGGTGCACGCAGAACCGCGTGATGCCGACGACGCGCTCGTCCAGGCCGAGGTGGGCGAGCAGTTCGGTCTGGCTCGGGACGAGCGAGATGATGCGCTGCGGCGCCTCCTCGACGACGATGCGCTGGCCGCGCGCGTCGGTGGCGGCGATGGGGAAGGCGTGGCGGTCCGGCATGGGCAGGGAGTCACTGATCGCGACGACGACGGATCAAAGACGGCGGGCCGCCGCGATCCGTTCCAGCGCGCCCCGTTTCTGCCGTCGTGTCCGAAGGCCTCGCGCTCAAAGGGGGGCGAAGTATGCACGACCGCCGCGCAGCCAGACGGGCACGAACAGCGGCCCCCGGCGCTCGGCCTGCCGGACGTCGACGTGCTCATGGGTGCGGCACAGCGCCAGCCCGTCGGCGTGCTAGCCGAGGGCCACGGCGCGGCTGCGAGCCTGCTACTGTATACCGTTTTCGCCGGGTGATGCCCGTATAGTCGTGGACGTGGTGCGTATTGCGTGATGCGTAAGGATGCGCTGCTGGCGTGATGGCCCGTGCCTGTCACGGACCACGCAACACGCATCACGACGTGTGAGATCAGAGATTCTGACATCACCAATCTGAATGAGTATTACCGGAGATATAGGCACCTCTCACGTTTCCGAAAAAGCCTCAACGTACCCCCGAAAGTGCCTGTTTGTCATCCCGGACCGAGCTTGTCCCTGTGTCCTGGATACCCGCTGTTACTGGAAGAATATAAAGGCCAAGCTCTCGCCGTGGGACTCGGCCGTGGTGGCATAGATGTGGACGAATGCCCGACGCCCCCCCGGACCTACGGTGTCCTTCCCGACGAGGACGGTACGGGTGACGTCGATCTCTCCGCCATGGATATGCCGGTGAGAGCCCGTCGCATCGACGATCTCCCAGCCCATCGTTTCGATGGGACCCGTCATGTCGGTCAGCCAGAGTCGGACGGTGTACTGCGTCGTGGTTTCCGGGGTAGGTACGCGCAGGACGGCTTGTAGGATGCCGCCCGACAGGGTCTCCCGATCTAACAGCACGCCCTCGCCTCCGGATACGACCAGGTGCGCGGTCGCCGTCTCACTGGGATATGGGATGTAGGCCGTCCAGCTCCGCTCGAAGCGATCATCAAAGGGCGGCGCCGCTTCGTGAGTGAAGTCCACCTCGAAGCCGCCGACGCGCTGCCCGCTGCCGTCGATCAGGTCGGTGCGCCACGTAAACTGCGTCTCCGGCGGGCGCAGGTCCGTCCAGTCGACCTCCTCCTCGTGGAGCACGCGTCCGTGCGCGCCGAGGGTGTATGGGGTGGATTGCGTATACACGGTCGTGGGCGTGCCGTCGCGCATCGTGCTGATCGTCGAGGTCACCGTCACGTCCTGACTCGTGCCGCTGGCGTTCCACACCGGGACGCGCTGCAGCTTGATGGCGTCCAGGCTATCCGGCAAGGCATCGAGACGCAGGCCGGTCGGCTCCGCGTGGTCCCAGACCACCGCCTGCCAGTCGCTGCGCAGGGTGCCCCCGTCGTCCGTCCTGCCGAGGAAGGTGAGGCCCTTGGCGAGCGTGCCGTCGGGCAGGTGGATGGTGAGCCCCGAGCCCGTCGGTGCGGGCGCGTCCGGGGCGATCGTGGCGAACTGATTCAGGAAGCGGAACTGGTACCAGGCCAGGTCGAAGTACGTCGATTCGAAGTAGCTGGGCGGCTGGCGCATGTACGCCGTCTGGGCGCCGCTCTGCTGCGGGTCGTGTGCGAT
>JAAAOL010000469.1 GCA_009908885.1 Bacteroidota bacterium
ACCCTCCGGCGTAGAGCGTGCCGCTGCCATCGACGACAAGAGCGTCTACGGAGCTGTTCATCCCAGACCCCAGGGAGCGCCAGGAGGTGCCGTCCCAGGCGGCGAAGTAGTCGGCGGAGACAGCTCCAGCGGAGGTGAAGTTGCCGCCCGCGTAGAGGGTGCCACTGCCGTCGACGGCGAGAGCTTGGACCTCGTTTTTCATCCCGGACCCGAGGGCGATCCAGTCGGATCCTTCCCAGGCGGCAATGCGGTTGGCGGAGTTGCCGCCTGCGGTGGTGAAGTCTCCTCCGGCGTAGAGCGTGCCGCTGCCGTCGACGGCGAGAGCGCGTACGGAGTTGTTCATCCCCGATCCGAGGGCGCTCCAGGAGGTGCCGTCCCAGGCGGCAACGCGGTTGGCGGGGATGTTGCCTGCGGTGATGAAGTCTCCTCCTGCGTAAAGTGTGCCGCTGCCATCGATGGCAAGAGCGTCTACGGAGCTGTTCATCCCAAACCCGAGGGTGCTCCAGGAGGTGCCGTCCCAGGCGGCGATGCGGTTGGCGGAGATGCCGCCTGCGATAGTGAAGTCTCCTCCCGCGTAGAGCGTGCCGCTGCCGTCAACGACGAGGGCCGTGACCGTACCGTTCATCCCCGATCCGAGGGCGCTCCAGGAGGTACCGTCCCAGGCGGCGATGTAGTTGGCGGAGACAGCCCCGGCGATAGTGAAGTCTCCTCCCGCGTAGAGCGTGCCGCTGCCGTCGACGGCTAGAGCCTGTACCGTGTTATTCATGCCGCGAAGGAAGAACTGATCGTCCCATAACCCGTTGTTCTGGCTGGCCGCGGCGGCGTGGGCCCGCACGAGGCGGGGCTCGCCGCTCTCGCCGATGTCTATCTGCCAACCGTCGAGGTCGATGCTGCCTGCAGGACCGGCGCGGCGGATGGTGCCGTCGGGTTTGAGGACCTGCTCCGGGGTGAGCATGGGGGCGTCTTGCACGCCAGCCTTGTCGGACGTGGGTGCCTGGGCGTGGACCTGGCCAGTTGCGAGCAGGATGAGGCAGGCGGAGACGAGAAGCAGGAGCGATGGACCGCGATGGAGGCGTACCATAGTGGATTCCGGGAGGCTCAAGTGACAGGTGGTTTAGGCCAGTGCGCCGTACCGGTTGCCCGCGCATTCTGTAGATACTCCCCGAATGAGGCTCCCACTTCGAGACGGCTTTAAGTAATACATCAGTAAAATACAGTTAAGTTAGGCCTAAATCAATGTAGCCAGGAGGGTACTTCGTACTGCTTCCAGCCTTGGTTATAGTAATGAGTGGACACAAAGGAGGGACGTCGGCGACGGCATTCTGAGCGGGCCAACGCCGCCGCAGAACTGAAGCGGACACGCCGTTTCCTGTCGTGAAGATTTTTGAATCAGGTAACGTGAAAATAATTAAGGACGAACGCTTCCGCCGATGGGGCTACGTCGAGGTACTGGGACACTGGGTTCGGGTTGTCGTACTTCCCGATGGGGAGACGGTGCACAACGCATTCATTGACGCTTCCTTCAAGCCTACGAGGTGGCCGATTGGATCCAGCAATCGAAATTACGGATCAGCAGGTCGGGGGGGCGAGTCCTCCCGGGCACGCTACCAGAAACGCTCCAAATCGGCCACCTCGGCCTGTTTGGAGCGTTTCATATAATGCCGCCCTGGGTATTTCTGCATCCTCCTGCACATCACTGCACCGATTTGTAGACGATATGTAGACAAGCCCCGATTCTTCTACTCTGTCACGGTCATCGTTGCAGCCGAAAGCAGGCTCCATCTCGTTTCTGATCACGTCGGGGCGAGGTGTGCGTACTTCTGTGTGACCTGAATATCACTGCGCCCGAGGATGTGTTGCACGATGAAGAGCGACACGCCGTGCTGCACGAACCACGATGCGCATGGGTGCAGCAGTGCGTGAAACGTGCGCGGTTCGGGCAGCGTGGCGAGGCGGCGGTACGTCTTGAACTGCTTCGAGACATTCAGGTCGTTCAGCTTGCCGCCCAAATACACGGTACAAAAATTACCGTCCAGTCGGGCCGCGCGTTCCGCGCAGAAGTGTATGAGCGCGTCAAGTGGTTCGTCCTACTGTTCCTGCCCCTGGCGTACGGCCTCGAACGACTCACCCTGGGCATTTCCTTGCAAGCCCGTCACCTGTCCAGCTTCGTCCAGCAGGAAGGTCACGGTCACCGCCGCCTCCCGCATCGCGAATGTCGTCTCCGAGGTCGGGTAGAAGCGGTACGTGCCGCGGCCCGAGAACGTGATGGTCAGGCCCTCCGGGAACGTAGCTACCGTGATCTCCATGTCGCCCCCGGGCACCTCGTAGGACCCTGCGTAGCGCGTCAACTGTCGACGCTCTAGCGCCACCTCTTCGGCCGTTTCGATGGGATCGAACTCGACCGGCGGCAGCGTGATGACGGTATCGGCGACGGCTTCGCCCTGCAGAAAGGCCTTCATCATGGCGAGAATGCGTGGCGACGAGAGAAACAGGGGGTCGCTGTGCCCGGCTCCGTCGAGCACGAGATGCGTGCTGTTGGGGAAGCCCGCGCGGACGTCTTCGGCGTTGCGGACCGGCGTGCGCCCATCCAGCGTGCCACTGATCAGCAGGACGGGCACGTCGGACTGGACGGGTGCGCGAAAGGTGGGCCCGAGGTCGGGCACGCCCAACGCGTCGGCCAGATCGGGATACGGGAAGTTGATAGCGTCGCCGAGCAGCGTTTCGTCGCGTTCACGGAGGTAGCGGGCGCGGCGCTCCGCCGACATGCCTGACGCCGCATCCATCGCCGCCGACATGGCACGGAGGCCGCCCGACCGGTTCATCCGCCGGGTGAGGTACGCCGCCAGAAAGAAATCGCCGCTCAGCATATCGTGGACCATCTTCGGCAGTGAGTCGAACGACTCCGGCCCGCGCAGCATCGCCGCCGTGATGCGTTGCACGTCGAACGGACCCACGGTGACGCTATCGGGCTCGCCGGTGTCGGCATTGGGCAGTTCGACGGTGACGGGCTGACGCTCCAGCCGATCGAGCACGGTCTCGATCCCGTCCAGCAGACTCGGAAGGTGCTCGCGCAGCTCGGGCCGGTCCTGCACGAGCGCGTCGATCTTCTCCAGCATCGCCTGCTGGTCGCTCGGCAGCTTGTACGTATGGTCGGGGCCCTCGACGCCAGCGAGGATGGCGCGGTCGATACTCTCGGGGTGGCGCTTGATCGTCGCCAGGGCGAGGTGGGTACCGTAGCTGATGCTCCACAGGCTGATTTGGTCAGTTTCCAGCACCTGCCGCAGCGCCTCCAGGTCGTCGGCGTTCTCGTTGGTGTTGTAGGCCGCGAGGTCGACGCCCTGGCTGTTCCAGTACGCCGCACACTCCCGAGCATTCGCGAGGGCTTCGTCGAGCAGTTGCTCGCGCGTGGCGGGCTGGTCGAGCGGGTACGTCCAGCGGTGTGGGCAGTCGGGAAGCCGCTCGGACAGGCCGGTGCCCCGCTGGTCGAAGGCAATCACGTCGGCGATGTCGCGGAGCGCCATGAACAGGTCGAACCGCGTGCCCCGAGCGGTCCCGCTGCCGGAGCCGCCGGGTCCTCCGGCGAGGTAGACGATCGGGGAGCCAGGGTCTGGATTGGTACTCGGGAAGCGGACGAAGGCCAGCTCGATGGTGCTGTCGGAGCGGGTGGAGCGATTCTCGGGGACCTGGAACCGGCCCACCTCGGCCTCCACCTCGCGACCATCGCGGGTACTGAACGTGTAGGGTTCGAGCGTCGGGCTCTGCTGCGCCTGGACGGGCACGGCGAGACCGGTGAGCAGAAGAACGGCGAGAAAACGTATGCGTGATGTCATTCGGGGTCTGCGGTCGAAGGTTGCGGTGCAATGTGTGTCGACCTGACGCAACACAGAACGAGAAGGTGCAGCCGAATCCGTGAACGGCTCGACAGATCCGTGAACCGCTCATCCTGTGTGACATTCATGCGTATGGTATAACGCAATTCATCCACATCGTCTATGCGCCTCGTTCTCGCCACGCTCGTTCTGCTTATCGCAAGCGCCGTCCTCCCTGGGGCGGGGCGTGGGCAGGAGGTGCAGGAATCCGCCAAGCTTCGATTCGGCGATGATCTGCGATGGGCCCAGCCGGACTGGAACGACGACAACTGGATCGATCATTCCCTGTATCCGCCGCCCGATACGCAGGCCGTCTTCTGGATGCGGACGGACGTCGAGGTCGACACGCGGGCGCATCCGCTGGAGCGCAAAGCCCTCTACGTCTCAGTCCTGGCGGCGTCGGAGGTGTACTGGGACGGGGTGCAGATCGGGCGGAATGGACGTGTTGGGTCGGACCGCACCAGCGAGCGCCCCGGCCCCATCGACGCGCTCTTCCTGATCCCCGACTCGCTCTACACGCCCGGGGTGCACACCCTCGCGCTGCGACTCTCCACCTTTCATCTTCCTCCGAGCATCGACCGCTATCTCTACGGCCTCGTCATCGGCGACTACCAGGCGATGATGGCCGCCCGGTCTCAGGCCACGCTCCTGCCGCTGTTCTTCCTCGGCGGCTTCTTCATCATCGCCCTGTACTACGGCGTGCTGTACGTGCTGGACCGCCGCCGGCCTGCACTGCTGCTCTTCAGCCTGCTCTGCTTCAGCGTGTCGGCATTGCTCATCGTCGAAAGCTGGCGGTGGACCCTCGGGTACACCTACGACTGGCACCTCACCCGGCTGCTGCTCGTCGCAGGCTTGACGGCGCTCATCGGAGTGCTGCTGCCCCTGTTTTTCATGGTTCAGTTCCGGTTTCCCCACCGCCGCCTCGTCCTGGCGGTACTCATCGGGCTGCTGGGGCTGTCCTGGCTCGGACCGGGCTATGACGGCACGAGCTACTTCATGTTCTGGAGTATGCTGGGGGTGTCGGCGGGGATTACCGGGTGGGCGGCGCTGCGGCGCAAGAAGGGGGCCGTGCTGGCACTGACCGGCGTGTTGGTCTGCGTCCTGACGTTGCTGGCCGTCGGGTTCCAGTTTATGGACACGTACTTTTTTCCAGCATTCAGTGTGCTCATCGTATGCCTGCTGGCGTCGCTGGGGCTGCAGATGCGCGAGCAGCGTCGGCAGCATGAGCAGGCGCTGCTGAACGCGGCGCGACTAGAGATCGAACTGCTGAAGAAGCACCTCCAGCCGCATTTCCTGCTGAACACGCTGACCTCGGCGATGGCGTGGCTCGAAGAACATCCCCGCACGGGGGCTCGCTTCATCGAGGCGCTGGCGGAGGAGTTGCAGATGCTCGCCGACATCTCGGACAAACCGCTCATCCCGATGGCGCAGGAACTGGCCCTCTGCCGGACGCACCTCGAACTGATGGGCTACCGCCGCGACGTGCGCTTCCACCTCACCACGGAGGACGTCTGCGAGGACGCCCTCGTGCCCCCCGCGCTGTTCCACACGCTCATCGAAAACGGCATTACGCACAATGCCTACGCAGCAGAGTCCGTCACCTTTCGGTTGTACGAGGAGCGCACGAACGGCATCCGCCGCTACACCTTCGTCACCCCGCTGGAAGAACCGCCCCCGCCGGCCCCTGCGGAAGGAACCGGACTGCGGTACGTGAAGGCGCGCCTGGAGGAGAGCTTCTCGGGCCGCTGGTCGCTCACCGCAGGGCCGCGTGCGGACGTCTGGCAAACGATCATCGAAATTCCTGCCTGAATCATGCGCATTCTCATCGTCGAAGACGAACCGGTCATCGCGCGTCGCCTGGACCGGATGCTGCGCGAGGTCTGGGAGGACCGCATCACGCACGTCGAGACGGCACACCGGCTGGAGGAGGCCCGCGCGTATCTGTCGCAGTCGCCCATCGATCTGCTGTTCCTGGACTTGAATCTGTACGGCAAAGACGGCTTCGACCTGCTCAAGTGGTCCGTGTCAGGGAGCTTTCACACGGTCATCGTCTCTGCGCATACCGATCAAGCGCTGCGCGCCTTCGAGCATGGCGTCTTCGACTTCATCGGCAAGCCCTTCAGCGAATCGCGCCTACGCAAAACCCTCGACCGTCTCGACCATGCCCAGCAGCGTGCTGACTATGCGGCGAAGTGCCTGGCCGTCCGCAAAGAAGGACGCATCGACCTGATTCCCGTGGAGGACATCCTCTACATCAAGGGCGCTGGCTCCTACGCGGAACTGGTGCTCCGCGACGGAAC
>JAAAOL010000503.1 GCA_009908885.1 Bacteroidota bacterium
CGGCGTGCCCACGCCCATCAGGTAGCGCGGCTTGTCGGCCGGCAGCAGCTCGGTGCAGAGGTCCACGATGTCGTACATCTGCGCCGCCGCCTCGCCCACGGACAGCCCGCCGATGGCGTAACCGGGGAAGTCCATGTCCACCAGCCGCCGGGCCGACTCGCGCCGCACCTCAGGGTACGTGACGCCCTGCACGATGGCGAAGAGCGCCTGCTCGTGGCCGTAGCGCCCCTCGGTCTCGGCGAAGCGCTCCTGGCAGCGCTTGGCCCACCGCAGCGTTCGCTCATTCGATTCGCGCGCGTAGTCCTCCGAGACGTCGCCGGGCGGGCACTCGTCCAGCACCATCATGATGTCGCTCCCGATGGCCCGCTGGATGTCCACGACGGACTCGGGCGTGAACGTGTGGGACGACCCGTCGATGTGGCTCTGAAACTCGACGCCCTCCTCGCTGATTTCGCGCAGGTCCGACAGCGAAAAGACCTGGTAGCCGCCCGAGTCGGTCAGGATGGGGCCGGACCAGTCCATGAACGGATGCAGCCCGCCCGCGCGCTCCAGCAGATCGGTGCCGGGGCGCAGGTACAGGTGGTACGTGTTGCCCAGGATGATCTGCGCCTGCACGTCGCGCACCAGCTCGCGCGGCTCCACGGCCTTGACGCTGCCCACGGTGCCGACAGGCATGAAGATGGGCGTCTCGATGGTGCCGTGCGCCGTCTCGATGCGGCCCGCCCGCGCGCCGGTGTCGGGGTCGCGGTGTTCCAGGGTGAACTGCATGCGGTGGGGAAGGGCGTGATTCGTGAGGATATGATACAGGCGGACGGTCGGGGACCGTCGCGGCTCCTTCCACCCGGGAGTCCCGAGGCCTGTTTCTGGGGAAAGCCCGGCGGGTCCAGCAACTTGGCCCGGCGGCGCGGGTCTTGGTTGCAGGCAGGGGCTCGCGCCGTGCCCTGTCGAACGGTCATCGCTCCATCGAATCGTCATGCACGAACGCCATGCCGCTGACGAAGCGCAATCCCGCCTCCTTGCGACGCCAGTATCCGCTGTATATTCAGGTCGGCCTCGTGCTGGCGCTCGGCCTCAGCGTGGCCGCGTTTCAGCTGCCCTGGGCGCCGCAGGCCGACGTCACGTTCGACGCTGCGACGCCAGACGTCATCCAGCTCGAAGACATCCAGCCGACGCAGCAGATCGAGACGCCGCCCCCTCCGCCGCGTCCGCCGGTCCCGGTCGCGGTGCCGGACGATGCCCTGCTGGAGGACGAGCCGCTGCGGTTCGACGCGGCACTCGAACCGGACGGGCCCGCGCCGGTTGGGCCATCGACATCTCCCTCAGAAGGCCGCGAGGCCGACGAGGAGGCACCAGACGAGCACTACTTCGTCGCCGTCGAGGAGATGCCCGAACCCATCGGCGGAATCGAGGCCATCCGACACAAGGTCCGCTATCCGGAAATGGCTCGAAAGGCGGGTGTCGAGGGCATGGTCGTCGTGCAGTTCGTCGTGGACGATGCGGGGACGGTACGAGAGGCTACCGTGCTAAAGGGCATCGGCGCCGGGTGCGACGAGGAGGCGTTGCGGGTGATCCGCCAGACGCAGTTCAGGCCGGGACGGCAGCGCGGCAAGGCCGTCAACGTCAAGATGTCGATCCCCATCCGGTTTCGCCTGCGGTAGAGGCGCTTCCGGACCGGTTCGCTGCAGCCATGTCAGGCCGCCGAGGCCGTCTGCAGCGCGAACGAAGGGGAGCGGCGCGCGTCGAGATGATCGAGCAGCGCCTCGCGGTCGTCCGGCGCAAGGCCGAGCACGACGGGCCCCTCGTCGGTGCGGAGCAGCAGCAGGTCGCCGTCCGGGCGGTTGACGAAGTCGTGCGTGGCGGCGTAGCAGCGCCAGTGGCGGTGGTAGCGGAGCGCCGTGATCGTATCCACCGCCTCGATGGCATCGTAGGGAAGCGCGAGCGTGGTGCCCTTCTGCTGGAGGTGCAGGGCATGCTCATCGGCCGTCACGGTGATGGCGGGCTCGAAGCCGATGACGCAGAAGCCGACGACCAGCACCACGGCGCCCACCTGCCCGATCCAGAAGGCGATGGCAGTGGAGCCCTCCGGCGCCGCCTCGATGGCGGGCTGCAGCAGGGCCCACGCCAGGTACTGTGCCAGCAGCAAGGCGAGGGCCAGGAGCGAGAGGACGATGATGAACAGCGCCTCGGCGCGGCGTTCGTCATCGAGCCACTGCCGCATCCAGCGCCCGAGGAGCGAATAGGCCGGGTGAAAGCGGCGCGGAATGGTGAACGTCGTACGCAAGGCGTAGCGGGCGGATTGTGTCAGCGAATAGGGCGAAAAGCTACGGTGCAGCAGCAGGAGGCGCAACCGTGAGAGAACGGTCAGTCGTCGGCGTCAGCGGGCGGCGACGGCTCGGAGGCGGTCTCTGCCGTCTCAGACGCCCCGTTCTCTGCCGCCGACTTCTTCCACGGCAGGCGGAACAGGTGGCGGGACGGCGGGCGCTCCATGTCGGACAGGTCCATCGACATGCCGTTGCGGTAGGCGTTGTAGAACGTCATCAGCAGCGCCGTGGCGGGGACGGCGATCAGCAGGCCGAAGATGCCCAGGAAGTAGCCGAAGACGAAGAGCGACAGCAGGATGAGCAGCGGGTGCAGCCCGACGTGGTGGCTCAGAATGTTGGGCGTCAGGATGCTCTGCTCCAGCAAGGCCTGGCCCAGCAGCACGCTCATCACCTTGACCACGTCCAGAAACCAGGGATCGCCGAAGATGAGGGCCACCAGCAGCCCGATGGCGTTGGTGATGATGGCGCCCAGGTTGGGGATCATGTTGAGTAGGCCCGCCAGCAGCCCCAGCAGGAGCGAGAACGGCACGTCCAGGATGAACAGAAACAGCGACACGTTGAACGCCGCGATGGCGCTGATGGTGAGCTGCCCGCGCAGGTAGTTGCCCACGATGCCGCTGGCCTGCACCAGGTAGTCGCGCCGCCCGCCGAACTTGGGAAAGAACCCGATCAGCCACCGGTTGATGGACGGGTAGTCCTTGAGCGTGTAGAACAGCAGCACCGGCACGATGCCGATGAGCGTGACGATCCCGAAGATGGAGCCGATGGAGGCGAAGAGGCCCTCGACGGCGTTGGGCAGGCTGCTCGTCAGGCGCGTGGCCTGCTCCTGGACGAACGCCGAGAGCTGGCTCATCACCTGGTCGCGGTCGATGAGGCCGGTACGCTCCAGGCTGTCCAGCACGTCGGTGGAGGCGAGCCAGGCGCGCAGGTCGTTCAGGCTCGTCAGGATGCGTGAGGCCAGCACCTTGAGCTGCCCCACGATGCTCGGCACCAGCAGCAGGACGATCAGCGCGATGACGCCCAGCACGAGCGCCGTCACGAGCGTCGACGAGGCCCAGCGCGGCACCTTGAAGCGCCGCTCCATCTCGTCCACCAGCGGGTTGAACAGGTACCCCAGCAGGTAGACCAGGACGAATGGGACGAGGATGCCGCTCAGCTTGTCCAGAAACCACAGCGCCAGCAGGAAGCCCCCCGAGAGCAAGATGGCGCGCACCGTCTGGTGCTGACGCAGCGGCCAGAGCAGGACGACGCCCGCCGCGGCGATGAGCGGGGGATTCAGAAAATCCTCCATCTCGTACAGCAGCACGAGAAACAGGACGACGCCGCCCACGATGAGCGCCGTCTCGAACGCCGTCATCTGGCGCAGCGACGTGCGGGAGGGCGTGTCCTCAGACTCGGGCATCGGGCAAGGAGGCCGGGCGCGGGAAGCCCGGAATCAGGGGCGTTGCTGTTCGGCGTCGGTGCCGGAGGGGGCGTCGGGGGACATCTCTTCCGCCGGGGGCGCGTCGGCGGCGGAAGAGGCGCCCGTGGTGTCGGGCGCCGCCGCGTCCGACATGGTCACCGTCGTGTCGAGGGCGGCGGCGCGTTCGCGGAGCTGCTCCTCCAGGGTCTGCAGCCGATTCTCCCACCGGGTCAGCTGGCGCTGTTGCTCCTGCAGCTGGCGGAAGCTCTCGGCGATGGCCTGCTCGCGCACCTCGAACGGGGCCTTTTCCATGTAGCCTCGCTCCTCGAAGTAGCGCTTGAAGAGCCAGTTGTGCTTGGCGGCCTCCATCAGCTCCGCGAAGCGATACGCGCCCAGCATGCCCCAGTTCGTAGCGTTCTCGGCGTTCTTCGTTACAGCGCGCAGGTCGGTCGAGATGCCCTTCAGCGTGTCCGCCGTAGCGAGCATCTGATTGTAGAACCCTGGATCGTTAAGCAGCAGCGCCAGGGAGCCGTCGCCCTCGTCCACCTTCTCCAGGACCGACTCGACGCCCTGCGTGGCCCGCTGTGCCAGCGTCACCACGGCCTCGGCGTCGCGGCCCAGGTTGTCCATGAGCTGCTGCGTCTCCTGCGCCGTCGCCACCATGCTGTTGTAGAGGGCGGGGTCGTAGATGATCTTGCCGAGTGTGCCCTCGCCGTTGCGCACGTCCAGCATGATCTGCTCGAACGAGGTCGCCGCCTCGGCGAAGCGTTGCACCGACTCCACCGCCCGGTCCGAGATCTCGAACACGTCGAACGGGTCGATGCCTTCGATGTAATCGCCCTCGTCGATCACCTCCGAGTCGCTCACCTGCACGGGGTTAACCAGCACCACGATCATGTTGCCCACCAGGCCGTCGCTCTTGATCTGGGCCTGCGTGTCGGTGTGGACCAGGTGCTGCGCGCTCTCCCGGATGGCCATCGTCACGACGATCCTGCCGCCCGCCTCGCTCGGCAGGCTCACCGTCTCCACGCGTCCCACGTTGACGCCCTGGAACTGCACCGAGGCGCCCGGCTGCAATCCGGCCACCTGGTTGTAGCGCGCCTTCACGTAAAACGTGTTGCTGAACAGGAAGGACCGATTGGCGAGGGCAAAGAGGGCGACCACGAAGAGCGCCAGCCCCAAGAATACGAGTAGGCCCACCCGGGCTTGGCGTGACATGATACGACGACGTGCGATGAGGGACGCTAGCGCGGGACGTCCGAAATGCAGCGCCGGAGACGCCGCCCCTCGGAGCGATCAAAACAGTGCTGGATAGAACCGCTCGGCAAATGCAAAGTTGCGATCTGTTCGGGCCCGCCCGGCAGAAGGCGCTTCAGTCGCCCTGGAAGAACTCGCGCAGCGTCGGATGGTCGGACGTGCGCAGGTCGTCCAGCGTGCCGCTCTCCACGATCTCGCCGCTGTGGATGAAGTGCGCACTGTCGGCGATGATCTCGGCGCAGAGCAGGTCGTGCGTGATGCTGATGGAGGTGATGCCGCGCTCGTCGCGCAGGCGGACGATCAGGTTGCTGACGGTGCGGACGGAGACGGGGTCGAGGCCGGTCGTGGGCTCGTCGTAGAGGATGATCTGGGGCTGCAGGATGATGGCGCGGGCCAGGCCGATGCGCTTCTTCTGCCCGCCGGACAGCTCCGCGGGATACTTCTCGCCCGTGTCGGCCAGGTTGACCCAGTCCAGCGTCTCCTCGATGCGGTCCCGCCGCTCCGCGGTGCTGAGGCCGCTGTGGCGGTGCAGGATGAAGTCCATGTTCTCGTAGACCGTCATCGAGTCGAACAGCGCGCCGCCCTGAAACAGGTAGCCGATGGAGAGGCGCACGTCGTCCAGCGCGTCGCCGTCGAGCTGGTCCACGCGCTGGCCCATCACCCACACCTCGCCCTCGTCCGGCTCCAGCAGCTTCACCACGTGCTTGATGAGGACGCTCTTGCCCGTGCCGGAGCCGCCCATCACCACGGCGGAGGTGCCGCGCTCGACCTCCAGTGACACGCCTTTGAGGACGTGATTCTGGCCGAAGCTCTTGTGCACGTTCCGCAGCGCGATGACGATGTCGTCGGGCGGTGCCCCATCGGTCGTCGTGGCGGGAGCCGTCTGGGCGTCTGCGGACATGCTTGGGCGGGTCGGCGAGTGGGCTGCGTGCGCCTACCATACGACGGAGCCGAGACGCGCGTTTCCGGGGTTTGAGAATGGGAGAGAGGGAGAGAGGGAGAGAGGGAGAGTGGGGGAGCGGGAGAGTGGGGGAGTGGGAGCGTGGGAGTGTGTGGGGAATCTGCGTCGCCTCACCCCAAACCCGCAACTCGCAACCCGCAACCCCCTTGTGGGGCTCTGGCGCACAGCGGAGCTTCCGGTTTGCCCTACATCGGACTCATGACTTCCCTCTCATCCGGTGTGCTT
>JAAAOL010000311.1 GCA_009908885.1 Bacteroidota bacterium
CCGCGTAGCGCGGTGACCGTACGGAAGAGCTCGAGCATGAAGGCGCGCTGCCAGGAGCCGACCGAGCAGTTGTAGGTGGCCGTCATTTTTGCGAAGATATAATCAAGCGCAGGCGCGATAAGCGGTTGCGGAGGCATAGGTCGGCAGGTCGGTTCTCAGGACAAGAACAGACCTACGGCCTATTGCTTTTGCATGCAAGTCCGCCAAAACCTGCACGGAGTGTTGACAGTCAAAGATACGCGGGTAAGCGGTACTCACACATTTTGGCAGTTTACATGGTATGGGCAAGAAGTACCTTCTTTTCATAATCAGCTTCATCCTTTCTGTTTGCGCGCTCGATCAACCAGCGAGCGCACAGGCGATGTGGCAGCAGACGAACGGCCCGCACGGCGGATCTGCTCCTGCCTTCGAACTACATCGAGCCCCGTCAGGCACTGTATATGCTGCCACGCTCGGTACCGACACGACCCCAGGTGCGGTCTACCGTTCGCACAACGATGGGCGTTCCTGGTCCGAAACCCACCTGACCTCACTCGTTGCTACAAAGGATGTATCTCTTATAACAATCGGAGAAGGCGACCTTTTGTTAGGACTTGCCTTAACCTTCAATGATACCATTTTAGGAGGTTTCCTGCGCTCTCCTGACGGCGGGGATACGTGGAAACGTACGGGACCCGAAGACCAGGAAGTCTACGATGTGACCTATGGCAACGAGGGGATCGTACTAGCAGGACGCGAGCGCGGCGTCCTGCGGTCCTCCGATGGGGGCACTACGTGGTCCCCCTCTGGCCTGGATAGTACTACCGTCCGCGTTCTCTGGGAACGGAAGCCAGGTGAATTCATCGCAGGCACAGACGCCGGTCTTTATCGCTCGTTTGATAATGGCAACACCTGGAGCTTTGTCAACCTCCCAGTCACGGCCGTCACCGACATCATCACTGACCCTGTGGGGCATATTTTTGTAGGTACGAGAGATGGTATTTATACACTGGACGCTGAGTTCGATGTGGTAGATGAGTTGCAAGGAGTCTTCGTCAACGCGTTATCTGTACGTTCCTCCGGTGACGTTTTTGCTGCAACGCGGACAGGCGTACTGAGGCGGAGTGACAGCAACGAATGGATTGAGACGGACCTGGAGCTAACCGTGTATTCACTCGCTGTCACGGAGGGTGCTCTGCTCGCGGCGACAGCGAGAGGCGTCTATCGCTCGTCTAACTCGGGAGCATCGTGGATGCTGACGGGCGTGCCGAATGCAAGCGTTCGATCCCTTGTTTTCAATGACAACAACGAGTTGCTAGCGGGTGCGGAAGCAGGCCTCTTTCGCTCCGAAGATCAAGGAGACTCCTGGACGCCAACCGGACTTTCAGGGTTGTGGGTCAGCACGTTGACTCGCGGCCAACAGGGATTGCTTCTCGCAGGCGCCACCTTCTTCGGTGGCGTCTATCGGAGCACTGATAACGGACGCTCCTGGCAATCAATGGGCCTGTCAAATGAATTCGAGATACGCTCTCTCCTTATAGACGCAGAGGGACGTCTCTATGCCGGGACGGACAAATCTGTGTACCGGTCACGGGATGGCGGAGAAACGTGGGAACCGCTCGATAGCGGACTCTCGGGGAGAGGCGGAAATGCACTCATTCTGGATGTCAACGACGATGTCCTGCTCTCAAACCTGACCGGCGTTTTCCGATACGATAAGGCTGCTTCGAGATGGGTGAAGTTGCCACTGGAGGTAAGCGTAAATGATCTTGCAGTCACTCAAGCCGGTGGAATCTATGCGATCTCATACGACAGGATCTACCGCTCCAATGACCATGGAGCGACATGGAGTCAAACCGGCTATCGTGAGGGCCCTGTTCTGGATGTCATCAGCGACACTGCGGGAAATCTATTTGTGGGCACCCAAAGCAGTGGAATCTACATGTCCTCAGATCAGGGACAGTCGTGGGATACGGTCGGTGCTGGATTTCCTCCCACATTTTGTGATCCTGATATTTCTTGTTCTGACTTTAGTCGCGCGGCTGCCTTTACGCTGACAATAGGCCCTGACGGTCACCTCTTTGTTGGAACAGAGTGGCATGGGGTGGTGCGCTCCATTGAGCCCATCGCCACGGAGATCAGCAATGATTATGTGATCCCTGACAACCCCTACACCACTGCTTTTCCCAACCCGTTCAACGACGCGGTAAATGTCCGTTTTAGCATGACCGTGTCCGATCATGTAGAAGTGGAAGTGTTTGATGCGCTCGGCAGGAAGATCCGGGTACTTCACAGGGGACATCTACCCGCTGGTGAACACGAAGTCCGCTGGGAGCCTGATCACCTTGAGAGTGGCGTGTATTTTTGCAGGTTGATCGGAGGAGGGATGAGGCGTATTATCTCCATCGTACACGCGCGGTAGCAGTGGACCCTCTGTCCGCTTCTCCGTTTTTCGGTACAACTCCCAATCCATTCTCACGTTCATCCTTTCACCCATCGACACCTCCCATCGGGTTGTGCAGACCGGGGACATCAATCCAGGCGGAGCGTGCGCGTCGATGATACGCGGTCGCCGGTCTGCGTGTCCCGCACCTGCAGGCGGATTTCGACCGTGCCGGGTGCGAGGTCGGCGGTGTCGAGGATGACGTACTGCCCTTCGTCGGTCGCCGTGGCGGTCGTGGTGAAGCGCACGGAGACGCCCTCGGCCTCGCTGCCCCCGAAGAGGCGGCGCAGCCACCCGCGCTGGGTCTGCTGAGGCGTGAGGGCGGCCTCCACCTCGTAGTCCGCGCCCGGCGTAAGGCCGTAGGCTTCGACGTACAGGTAGAGCGGCTGTCCCGCCGGGAGCGCGTCCCACGGCAGCGCCCGAATCGCGTAGCCGTTCCGCAGCAGCTCCCCCGCCGCAGCGTCCTCGGAATCGCCCACCTCCTCGACGGAGATCGCGGGCACGAGGTCGCTCAGGCGCAGCCCGTCGCCCGTGAAGTCAGGCAGCGTCACGGCGGCGCGCTCGTAGCCGACGGCCCGGGCGCCGTCCGCCTCGAACTCGACGGCCAGCGTGTAGTCGCCGGGCGCGGCGGTGAGGCGGTGCGCCGTCTGCCAGTACGTGGTGTCGGCGCGGGCGCGTAGCTGGGACGGGTCGAGCGCGTCGGTCGTGCGCTGCTGCCGGGCGACGAGGCCCGCCTCGGGCTGGAGCAAGAAGGCGCCGGTGCGCATCGGCAGGGCGAGCGTGTCGCGCTGCGGAGCAGGCGGGACGGGCACGGCCATCGGGACGTAGAGATCGGTCTGCCCGTCCTCGCCCTTGAAAGCGCTGGCGAGCGCGTCGACCGGACGGCGGCGGCCCGGCGGCGTGTACTGGGTGCGCTGCGGCTCCTGCGCGTAGACGTGCTGCGCGCCGGTCTGGATGTAATCGGTGAAGCGGTAGCTGTCCGCACGGAAAGTCTTGTCGAAGCGGAAATGGAAGCCGTCGTAGTACCACGTCCGCAGCAGCGTGGCGTCCTCCACCCCGCCCACCGACTGGTCCTCGACGCGGCGCGGCAGGCCGTAGCGGACGAGCACCTGCCCGATCTCGGTCTCCCACCCCCGCCGGTCGTCGGCGCCGAAGAAGAGGTCCGCATAGGCGAGGCGGGCGTAGTGTTCGAGGCGGCGCTCGCTCACGTCGGTCAGCAGACGGGGATCTTCGACGGTCCAGAAGCGGTCGGCGGGCGCGGTCCAGGCGGCGTCCTGCGCGAAGGGTACCCGGTCGTCGGCGCGTTCCTGAAACAGCACGGCCAGGTCGTCGAACGAACGGCGGTCGGCGGCGGAGAGCAGCGGCAGGGCGCGGGCGAAGGCGGCATCGGCGGCCGCAACGTCGCCCCCGAAGACATGCGCCATCCCGGCGTAGAGGTGCGGCGTCGCGTCGTCCGGGAAGGCCGCCTGCATCGCCGTCGCCACGCGGGCGGCCTCGGCGTAGCTGGAGTCGGCCAGGTAGAGGCGCAGCAGCGGGGCGTAGAGCGCGCGCTCAGACGGATCGGCGCGGAGGGCCTGCTCCAGGTGGTCGACGGCCTCGGCGAAGGCGGGCGCGGCGGTCTCGCGCTTGTCGAGCGTCGTCACGCCCAGCACGCGGCGTTTCTGGGCCACCTCATCGTACGTCTGAAAGGCTGCGTACGGATCATCGGGGGGGCGCACGTCCCCGCTGACGGTCACCGCGTCGCGGAACTGGAAATACGTCGCCGCCGCCCACTCGCCCAGCTCGACGTGGGCCAGCGCGTTGTCCGGGTCGAGGTCCAGGAGGCGCTCGGCCAGCCGCTTCCGCTTCCATTCCTGGTAATTCGGGAAGAGGGCGGGCGGCGCCTCGCGGCGCAGGTGGAGGCGGAGCGTCAGGTAGCGCGGATTGTCCGCGTCCAGGTCGAGGGCGCGGGCGAGGGCCTGCTTCGCGGCGCGGTAGTCCGGCGGCGAAGCCTCGGCGTGGGCGCGGGCGAGGCGATAGTGCGCCTCCGCGTCGTCCGGCTGCTGCGCGGTGAGGCGTTCCAGCAGGGCGATGCCGTCGGTCGTGCGTCCGGCCGCCAGCGCCGAGGTCGCCTGCGCCCACAGCGTGTCGGCGGGCTGGGCCGTGGTCGGGAGTGGCACGAGCAGGGCGAAGACCACGCCTGCGAGGAGGAGGCTGCAAGTACGCATGGCAGCGGAACTCAGGTGGAAGAAAGACCGAGGACCTTCGGCAGGGCGGCGAGGGAAGCCACCTCCACGTCGGGCGTGCCGGGCAGGCGCTCCGGCAGCTGATCGAAGCGGTTGATCCAGACGACGCGCAGGCCGAAGGCGGCGGCTCCGGCGGCGTCCCACGCATTGGCCGTCTGAAACGCGATCCGTTCGCGCGGCACGCCGAGCCGATCTACCGCCAGCTGGTAGACGCGCGGATCAGGCTTAAAGACACCGACGGACTCGACCGAGAGCACGGCGTCCAGCAGGTCGCCCAGGCCGCTGTGGTCTACCGCGTCGGCCAGCATGCCGGGCGCGCCGTTGGAGAGGATGGCCGTCGTCAGGCCGTGTGCCCGCAGCGTGCGCAGCGTCGGCGCGGCGTCCGGGTAGGCATCGAGGTGGCGGTAGGCGTCCAGCAGGTCCTTCCGCAGGCCGTCGTCGTCGAGGTCGAACGTGTCGAGGGCGTAATCGAGGGCGTCCTGCGTCACCTGCCAGAAGTCGGCGTGGCGCTGCATCAGGCTGCGCAGCCACGTGTAGCTAACGTGCTTCCGGCGCCACAGGGCCGAGAAGGCCGCGGCGCGGTCGCCCAGCCGGTCGCGGTGCGGGGCGACGGCCGCCTGGACGTCGAACAGCGTACCGTAGGCGTCGAACACGCACGCGCGGATGTCGGATAGTGCAGGCATCGGGCCGGGGCATTGGAACGGTGCGGGGACATGCACGTGGACGCAGCAGCGCGGCCAGAGTTCGAGGCCTCAAGCCCGCGCGCATGCGGCAACCGTGAAAGAGCCGGTACAGGCGGGCCGCACCTTGCCGTTCGCGCAACTCCCACCTATCTTCGGCGTTGCAGCACCCGCACGCTCCTTTCGTACCAAGCGCACGCATTCCGATGGCGACCGACGCACCGACCCTGACCCACGTGAATCCCGCTGGCGGCGTAAAGATGGTGGACGTTTCCGGCAAGGCCGACTCGCTCCGCACCGCCGTGGCGGCGGGCCGGGTGCTCGTGGGTGAAGAGGCCTATCAGCTCATTACCGAGAACAAGGTCCGCAAGGGCGACGTGCTCGGGGCGGCGCAGATCGCGGGCATCCTGGGCGCCAAGCAGACCAGCAAGCTGATCCCGCTCTGCCACGACGTCCAGGTCAAGGGCGTCGAGCTGGAGTTCGTGCCGAACGAGGAAGACCACGCCATCGACATCCGGGCGCTGGCCAAGACGACGGGCCCGACGGGCGTGGAGATGGAGGCGCTGACGGCAGTGTCCGTGGCCGCGCTGACGATCTACGACATGTGCAAGTCGATCTCGAAGGCCATCCGGATCTCCGACATCCACCTGCTCGCCAAGACGGGCGGCCAGAGCGGCGACTACCGGAAGGGACAGGAGTAAGAAAGAGGGTCCCCGTAGCGCCTCACCCACCTGCCACCGACTCCCCTCCCCCGCGCCATGATCGAAGAACTGCTCAACGCGTCCAGCCTGCTCGTCATCGTGCTGGTCGCGCTCTTTGCCGTCGTCTTCT
>JAAAOL010000146.1 GCA_009908885.1 Bacteroidota bacterium
GTCCCGCTTCGTACGCCGCAGCCGACCGGGGCGTTCTACCGCGCGGCGCGGATGGCCTCGACGGTGGAGGGATCTTCCAGGCTGCTGACGTCGCCGGGGTCCTGGTCCAGGTAGGCAGCGCGGATCACGCGGCGCATCACCTTGGCGTTGCGCGTCTTGGGGAGCGCGTCGGTGAAGAGGAGCGCCTTGGGCTTGAGCGGCTTGCCCAGCTCGTCCGTCACCCGCTGGATCAATTCGTCGCGCAGCGCCTCCGTCGGCGCCGCGTCCGGTTTGAGCACCACATAGGTCACCAGCGTCTCGCCCTTGATGGCGTGCGGCACGCCGATGGCGGCGCTCTCGGCGACAGCGTCGTGCGCGTTCAGCAGTGCCTCTACTTCGGCGGGGCCGAGGCGCTTGCCCGCCACCTTGATGGTGTCGTCGCTGCGGCCCAGGATGTACCACAGCCCGTCATCGTCGATGGCCGCGAAGTCGCCGTGCACCCACACGTCCTCGAAGCGGCGCCAGTAGGAGTCCAGGTAGCGCTCACGGTCCTGCCAGAAGCCGCGCGTCATGCCGATCCAGGGCTGGCGGATCACCAGTTCGCCCACTGCGCCGCGCACGGGCTGCCCGTCGGCGTCCACCACGTCGGCGTCCATGCCGGGGACCGGGCCGGAGAAGGCGCACGGCTTGAGCGGTTCGAAGAAGTTGCCGCACAGGATGCCGCCGCTGATCTCGGTGCCGCCGCTGTAGTTGAGGATCGGCTTCTCGCCGCCGAGGACGTGCTCGAAGCACCATCGCCACGACTCCGGGTCCCACGGGCTGCCGGTGGAGCCGACGGCGCGAAGGGCCGAGAGGTCGTGCCGCTGGATCGGCTCCGGCCCGTGCGGCTTGAGGGCACGGATGAGGACGGGGGAGAGGCCGAGGTGCGTCACGCCGTGGTCCGCGCAGAGCTGCCACACGCGGTCGACGTCCGGGTAGTCCGGCGCGCCGTCGTAGAACACCATCGTGGCGCCCAGGCAGAGCGTGCCGAAGACGAGCCACGGCCCCATCATCCAGCCCATATCCGTCATCCAGTACATCACCTCGCCGGGCTTGAGGTCCATGCTGTGGTACATGTCCTGCGCGCCCTTGACCGGGAAGCCGCAGTGCGTGTGCACCGCGCCTTTGGGCCGTCCCGTGGTGCCGCTCGTGTAGATGATCATCAGCACGTCCTCGGCGGCGGTGCGCTCCGTCTCGGCCTCGGCGGGCTGGCCGGGGACGAGGTCGCGCCACCAGTGGTCGCGTCCGGCCTGCATGGGCGTGCCGTCCAGGGTGGCGTGCTGCTGCACGATGACGTGCTCCACCGTGGGGCAATCCGCCAGCGCCTCGTCGGCCGTCGGCTTCATGGCGATGGGGGTGCCGCGCCGGGAGAAGCCGTCCGCCGTGAAGAGCGCCTTTGCCCCGGCGTCGTTCAGGCGCGTGGCGACGGCGCTGGCCCCGTAGCCGCTGAAGAGGGGCAGGATCACGCCGCCGATCTTAATGATGGCCAGGAAGGCGATGCACAGCTCCGGCGTCATCGGCATATAGAGGCCGACGGCGTCGCCTTTGCCGAGACCGAGATCGCGCAGGGCGTTGGCGCACTTGCACACCTCGCGGTGCAGCTCGGCATAGGTCAGCGTCCGCACGGTGCCGTCCTCCCGCTCGTAGCGGAGCGCGTCGCGGTCTTTCACCGCGCGGGTCTGCCACTTGTCCAGGCAGTTGTGGACGATGTTCATCTCCCCGCCCACGCACCACTCGGGAAACTGGATGCCCTCAGACAGGTCCACCACCTGCTCGTACGGCGCGTAGAATTCGATGTCGAGGTCTCGCAGCGCGGCGTCCCAGAACCAGGCGATGTCGTCGGTCGAGCGCTGCATCAGCGCATCGTACGTGGCGAGGCCGTGCCGGTCCATGAAGCGGCGCAGGTTGCTCTCCGCGATCCAGTCCGCGCGGGGCTGCCAGACGGGGTCCTGGTTGAAGGGGAACGTATCGGAGGACGCGGTTCCAGTATTCATTATCTTGCAGAAGCAATAGAGACGTCGGGAGTGGCCTCATCATGATACGCCGCAGGCTTCGACGAGGGCAAGGCGCCGCTCCAACGGGCTCGATCCATGCGCGCTGCTAAAAACCTAGCATTCCGTGCGCGGTTTACATACCTTTCTCGTTCACCTTGCTCCCCCAACTTGCCCAATCAGCTATGCTACGATCACGATTCATTCTCTTCGTCGCCCTCGCAGGTCTCGTGCTCGCCGGATGTGGAGAGCCCGGCGCGACGCCGACGCCACAGGACACGGCGGATAGTCAGGCTTCGGCGATGGACGACCATGTCATCCCAGCGCGCGACGGCACCCTTCCGCGCACCAGTCCCAACGCCCTCGTCGGCCAGACCATCGGCGCGACGGACGTCACGATCACCTACGGGCGTCCCAGCGTGCGGGACCGCGTCATCTATGGCGACCTCGTCCCGTACGGTGAAGTCTGGCGCACGGGCGCGAACGAGGCCACGACGATCACCGTCGAGGACGACGTGATGGTCGAAGGCGAGTCGCTGGCGGCAGGCACCTACGCCCTCTTTACCATTCCCGGCGAGGACATGTGGACGGTCATTTTCAACAGCGAGGCGGAGCAGTGGGGCGCGTATAACCGCGACGAGAGCCAAGACGTCCTGCGGGTGACCGTCACCCCGGAGGCCGCGCCGCCGATGGAGATGATGACGTTCACCTTCGAGGACGTGACCGATACCACGGGCACGGCGGTGCTGCACTGGGCCGAAGTGCGGGTGCCGGTGGCGCTGTCGGTCGATACCGACGCCGTCATCCTGGCCGAAGCGCAGGAGCGCGTGCCCGAGGCGGACGGCTGGCAGACGCCGCTCCGTTACGCGAACTATGCGCTCCAGAACGGCGTGCATCAGGAAGAAGCCCTCGGCTGGGCCGATGCCGCACTGGCGATGGAGGAGAACTTCCCGGGTCTGGCGGTGAAGGCGAACCTCCTGGCGGCGACGGGCAATCACAGCGAGGCGGTCAGCGTCGGGGAACAGGCCATCGCGATGGGCGAAGCCGCCGACGAGGCCCCGAACGGACTGGACGACCTGAAGGCCAGCGTCGAGGAGTGGCGCGGCCAGATGTAGCGTCTCTTCAACATAGATCGGTACAGTGGAGGTGCCCCTCTGCGGCGTCGTGGAGGGGCATTTCCATGTCGCCCGAGGCGCATCTGCTACCCTTTGTGCGCGCGGGACGTAGCGGTACCCCCGCATCACCCGGAAGATCTCCCCATGCCGAGCCCCGAGTCGCAAGACGTCGCCGAGGTCCCCGATGCCGGGGGAGCTGCGGCGCGGCGGGACGGCACGGCGGAGGCGCGGAGAGGCACTTCGGAGGCGGCGTGGCCGCATCACACCGTCTTGCTGCTCTTCGTCTTTCTGTGGGGCGGCAACTTCGTCCTGGCCGAGGTGGCGCTCCGTGAGATGGCGCCCATCTCGTTCAGCGTCTCCCGCTTTCTCGTCGGCGGCGCGGCGATGATCGGGCTGCTGTATGCGCAGCGGGCGGTGCGGGCGCGTCGGCGCGGCGATGCCGTGCGTCTCTTTCCCCGCATCGACCGGAGCGACTGGCCGCGCCTGCTGGTGGTCGCCGTCCTCGGGGCGACGCTGGCGCCATGGCTCGGCATCGAAGGGCTGGGGCTGACCCATGGCGCGCGCGCGTCGCTGTGGCTGGCGCTCGGTCCCGTGCTCAGCACCGGCATCGGCTTCGTCCTGCGCACCGAGGAGATCGGGCGGACCGGGTACGTGGGCGTCGTGCTGGCCGGGCTGGGCACCTTCGCCCTCGCCATCGACGGCGTGCGCCCGGAGCAGGGCTACTGGCTGGGCGACCTGCTGCTGCTGGGCGCGCTGCTGGCGGCGGTGGCCGAGTTGCACCTCATCAAGCCGCTGGCGTCGAAGTATGGCGCCACCTCGATGGTCGCGGCCCGCACCACCCTGGGCGGCCTGCTGTACCTGCTCATCGCCTCGCCGTCGCTCGTCGGGGAGCCGTGGGGCAGCCTCGGCCTGTGGACGTGGATCGCCATCCTGGCCGGCGGCGCTATCGGCGTGGGCGTAGGGCAGTGGGTCAAGGTGCGGGCCCTGCGCACGCTGGGGCCGACGCGCGTGGTGCTCTATGGCAACCTGGTCCCGCTGGCCGCGCTGCTGATCGCCTGGCTCGCCATCGGGACGATTCCGTCCATCCTGGAAGGCGCGGCCGGGGCTCTCATCGTCGTCGGGTCCATCCTGCTCCAGGTGCTGGACCGCTCCGCCACCGGGACGGTGCCTAAAGCAGAGACCTCGGAGGTGTCCACCTCGGGGTAGGGACGATGGATAGACGGTGGTTAGGCGGTGGTGGCTGCCGACGGGCTCACCAGTTCGCCCGGCGAGCATCGGTCGACCAGCGGCGCATGATGGGCGGTTCCAACCAGATAATTACAGGTCGGATGGACCAATTCTCTGTGAGAATGCGCATCATTAAGCGTTCAATTTTACAATCGCTGCAGCAGATCGCCAATAGTGCAGGTTCGCCAGACACATAGCGAACGCCTGACGCGCATCGTCGAGCATGCCATCTCCGACGTGCGCGAGTCGTTCGCGACGTGCGATCCTGCCATCGCGCATCATGTGCTGTACGGCACGGTAGGGGAGCATCCCGGTCACCTCGCCATCTTCATCGCCTTCGCCGATGCGCAGGCGCTGAGCACGGCCCGCCATCAGGGCCTCTGTGGGCGCATCCGCCAGGCGCTCTTCCGCCAGCTCGCAGAGGAAGGCTATCCCACCGAACACCTCACGCCGAGCCAGATCACGTTCGTCTCGACCGAGGACATCGAGGTTGCCCAGGGCCCGTGGCCCCTCTTTCGGTAGGAAGAGCATGGACGTGGTGCCGCGTACGAAATCGAGGGACGCGGCAGGCACCCATTCGCAGCACTTCTGCGACCATCCACCGCATGAATCGGGCGGCTCAGCGCTGGCGGCGTATCTCTGACGGCGCGGCTTCGTAGGGCGATACACACGCGCCGACAAACCTCCTCCGGCGCGGCTTCGTGGTCACCGTTCACCGACCCTACCGAGAGACATCGCCATGCAACTACGTACCATTACGCCGTTCGTCCTCTTTCTGTGTGCAGGCCTGCTCCTCGGCGCGACGCCCACGGCCCCGTCCGAGGCTCCTGCGACCAGCGAACAGAGTATCCTTGAAATCGCCCAGCAGTCCGACGACTTCCATACGCTCGTGGCAGCGGTGAAGGCCGCCGGGCTGGAGCACACGTTGCAGGGCGACGGGCCGTACACCCTCTTCGCGCCGACCGACGAGGCCTTCGACAAGCTGCCTGATGGCACGGTCGACCGGCTGCTGCAGCCCGAAAACCGCGATCAACTCCGCAGCCTGCTGACGTACCACGTCGTCGCCGGGGAGATCACCTCCGAGAACCTGCTGGCCGCCAGCGGCATCTTCTCGGCCAGCGGGAAACGGCTGCCGCTCAGCCTGCGCGTGGGCAACGCGAACGTGGTCCAGGCCGACATCGAGGCCCAAAATGGCGTCATCCACGCGATCGACACCGTCCTGATGCCGGAAGCGCTCTAACCGCAGCGGTTCGACTGCCTACGTACGACGATCAGTACTGCCGAGCAGGCCGTTCCGCGAGGGGCGGTCTGCTCGCTGGTTGATTACAGGATCGGCAGGAACGGTCCGTCCCCCCGGGCGGTCCAATACCGGCGCAAAAGCCTATCCGGAATGACCGATATCTGATGCCTGAGAAAATCCACAAGACCGATGAGGAGTGGCGCGAGATCCTGACGCCGGAGCAGTACCGCATCATGCGGGAGCACGGCACCGAGCGCGCCTTCACCGGGGCGCACTGGGACAACAAGGAGGAGGGCGTTTACCGCTGCGCCGGGTGCGGGACGCCGCTGTTCGTCTCCGACACCAAGTACGAGTCCGGCTCCGGCTGGCCGAGCTTCTACCAGCCCGTCGACGAGGGCAACGTCGAGACCGAGAAAGACCGGAGTCTGGGCATGATGCGGACGGAAGTGCACTGTGCCGTCTGCGGCGCCCACCTGGGACACGTCTTCGAAGACGGCCCACAGCCGACCGGTCTGCGCTACTGCATCAACTCGGCCTCGCTCGACTTCGACGGGG
>JAAAOL010000373.1 GCA_009908885.1 Bacteroidota bacterium
TGGACTTCTGGCTGGACTCCAAGAGGACTACGTTGCCTCTGGAGAGTGGATGCTCAAGGCACTTCTCATCTTCGCAAAGTACGACGATCGGCACCGCGCACAGCAGGCTGCAGGGGACTTCTTTGCTTCTGTCCAGTGCGCCCCCGAGGACCAGAAAGAACAGCTGCTCGCGATGTGGTCCGACGCGGGCTTGCCCCCGCCCGAAACACCCAACACTGCATCGACCGACTGACCCTGCAGTCCGCTGTCTGCGGTCCGCCGTCCATCCACCACCCCACCGCATCCCATGACCACGCACTATGACAAATGGAAGACCTTCGCCCCGCTGGGCCTCATCGGCACCGGGCTGGGCGCCTCGCTCATCGGCCACGCCGCCACCATGAAAGCGAAGGGCGCGCCGACGTGGACATGGATCGCCGCCGGGACGGTCAGCCTGGCCGTGTTCAACGCCGGGCTGTGCGTCTTCGGCGAGGCGGTGAAGCACCGGACGCTGCACGAGCTGGGGCAGGAGTAAGCCGCATTTCCGGAAAGCCCGCCGGACTGCGTATGTAGAGGTGACCCACGGTGCGGAATCGACGCGGTGTTGCCCGGCGACCGCAGACGACGAACGGCGGACCGCCACCATGAGCGTGTTTTCGCGGTCTGTGGTCTGCGGTCCACGGTCTTGTTGCAATCTGGGTCAACGATCGCTCTCCGTCTCACGAATCCCACGAACGCCTATGCGCCTTTCGTGCTGTGTATTGCTGCTCACCCTCCTGCCGCTCGCTGCCATGGCCCAGGCCCCTGACGTCGCTTCGCTCACCTACTCGCTGTCCGAGGGCCGCGCGCTCGTCACCCTCAACGGCTTTCCCGTCCTGAACGACACGACCGCGACGCAGATGAGCGGCGGCCAGCCGGTCAACCTGCACCTCGTGCCCACCGGCAACCGGCTGGAGGTCGACTTCGCGCCCGCGTCGGACGCCAGCACGGTCCACCTCGCGCTTCGGGGCAGCAGTCGGGGCGAGGTCGTGGGCACCGACGACGTGGGCGACCTGGTGGACGTGACGCTGGACGGGGCGGACGGCGCGCAGACGGTCACCGAGACGTTCGACCTGCCCGAGGCGTGGCGTGCGCGCTACACGGCGGGGCGACTCTACGCCGAGGCGCCCGCCATCACCGACCGCGCTGCCGTGGAGGACTACGCGCTGCGGCTGCTCGACCTGGTGGCGCAGGAGGACTACGCCGCGCTCGCTGCCGAGATGCTGCCGCGGCTCCGGGCCCAGCGTGCAGTCACGCCCTCCGCCGGGATGCCCGAGGACGACGACGCGCTGGTCACGCTGTTCGGCCAGATGCTGCAGAGACAGTTCGACGGCATGACGGCGCACACCGACGTCGATCCCGACGACCTGGCGCTCACGCCGTGGGCGGACGGCCGCCTCTGGGAGCTGGCGCGGGCGGACGGCCAGGCGCTCCTCTCTGCCACCGACGCCGACGGCGGGACGTTCGAGATCCCCGCCTTCGTCGCGCGGGTCGATGGGGCGCTGAAGGTGGTGCGGTGAGGCGACGGCAGGCCGACGGCTGGGCCGGACGTACACACATCGTTACGAAAAGACAACGCTCGCGGGGGCACAGCAGGCGAGCGTCCAGCGTAGTCAGCCGACACCCCCGATGGTCCGAGCCCGTGGAACGGAAGCGTTCGAAGCCTTCGTGAAGGCGTCGTCGGCGTGTGACTTCGCCGTCGGTCGCTCGTAAGGACTTCCCAGATCCCGGGCGTCGTACTGGGTCCATCCGAGCTCCTTTCCTCCGTCGCTGTCGTGCCTCCTATGTCGTACCGAGTCTTGCTGTTCGTCCTCGTGGCGTGCGTGAGCGCGTCCCCGCTGAGGGCGCAGCCCGCCTCTCTGAGCGGCTTCGTCAAAGACGCTACCTCCGGCGAGACGCTCATCCTGGCCAACGTCGTGCTGGAAGGGACCACCAACGGCACGGCCACCAACAACGCGGGCTACTACACGCTCACCGGCATCGCCCCGGGCGACTACACCGTCGTCGCCAGCTACGTCGGCTACGAGTCGACGCGGCAGGAGATCACGCTGGCCCCGGGCGAGGCGCGGCGGCTCGACATCGAACTGATGCCCGAGGACGTCGCCTTCGAGGAGGTGGTCGTCACCGCCGAGCGGCAGAACGAGGAGGAGGCGCGCAGCCTGGGCGTGGCGCAGATGAAGGTGGAGACGGTGAAGCAGCTGCCCACGGTGCTGGAGCCGGACGTCTTCCGTTCGCTCCAGCTGCTGCCCGGCGTCAAGGCGGCGTCCGACTATTCCAGCGGCCTCTACATCCGCGGCGGCGATCCCGGGCAGACGCTCGTCCTGCTGGACCGCACCACCGTCTACAACCCGAGCCACGTCTTTGGCTTCTTCTCCACCTTCAACCCCGACGCCATCAAGGACGTGCGACTCTACAAGGGTGGCTTCCCGGCGGAGTACGGCGGGCGCATCGGCTCGGTGGTGGACATCTACAATAAAGACGGCAACCGGCGGCAGACGGGCGGCAGCCTGAGCCTGGGCCTCTTGGCCTCACGCGCCTTCGTGGAGGGACCGTATAGCAAGGGCTCGTACATGTTCGCCGCGCGCCGCTCCACGCTGGAGCCGCTGCTGGCCGCCCTCGAAGGGCAGGAGGGCATCCCCGACGGCTTCTACTTCTACGACCTCAACGGCAAGGTCAACCTCGACCTCTCGCCGGACGACCGGGTGTCGCTCTCGTTCTACGCGGGCACCGACGCGCTCGACCTCACCTTCCTGGGCGATGCCAACCTGGACCTCGGCTACGGCAACCGGACCTTCAGCGGCAACTGGACCCACATCTTCTCCGAGCGGCTCTTTTCCAACTTCACCGTCACCACCTCGCGCTACTTCAGCCAGCCGACCCTGAACCTGTCCGGCACGGAAATCAAGCAGGACAGCCGGATCTACGACACCTCGGTCAAGGGCGACTTCGAGTACATCCCGAACGCCCGGCATCAGGTGAAGGGCGGCTTCTGGACGGGCGTCTTCACGTTTCCGTTCAGCTCGTCGTTCGACGGCAACGAGAGCTTCGCGCCGCGCATCCAGACGGGCTACGCCGACGTGTACGTGCAGGACACCTACAAGCCGTCGCCCCTGTGGCGCATCGAGGTGGGCGTGCGGGGGAGCTACTTCGGCGACGGAGGCCACATGCGCTTCAGCCCGCGCCTGAGCGTCGAGCATCTGCCCGTCAGCAGCGTGCGCCTGCAGGCCAGCTACGGACGCTACTACCAGTACAAGACGCTCATCACCAACGAGAGCTTCTCCGGGTTCGACTTCTGGCTGACGAGCGCCGAGGGCGTGCCGCCCGCCTACGGCGACCAGTTCATCCTGGGCGTCAACGCGCAGCTCACGTCGTCGCTGAACCTGGACGTGGAGGGCTACTACCGCACCATGCGCGACCTGTTCGAGCTGGACCCGTTCCTGCCCGACCCCTCCGGCCTCGACTACGCCGACTACTTCACCTTCGGCGACGGCTATGCCTACGGCCTCGAACTGCAACTGGAGAAGCCGACGGGCCGCCTGAACGGCTTCCTCGGCTACACCTTCGGCATCACCGAACGGCGCTTCCCGAACGTCAACCTGGAGGGCGGCGAGCCCGCGTACTATCCGCCCAAGTTCGACCGGCGGCACGACCTCAACCTGGTGGCCAACTACTATCTGACGCCTAAGTGGCGCGCGACGGGCGTCTTCACCTATGCCACGGGCCAGGCCTACACGCAGCCTACGGCGCAGTACAAGCTGCTGGAGGGCGACGCCGTCGTCGGCGACCGGGCCTTCGACGTGCTGCGGACGCCCGGCCTCAACCGCGCGCGCCTGCCGGCCTACCACCGCCTCGACCTGGGCGTGAGCCGCCTCGGTCGCTTCTTCGGCATCGCCGACTACGAGCTGCAGATCCAGGTCATCAACGTCTACAGCCGCCGCAACCTGTGGTTCGTCTTCTACGAGTTCGAGGACGACAACACGATCACCGAGAACGAGGTGCCTCAAATTCCGATTCCGCTGCCCAACCTGTCGTTTACGCTGTCGTTTTAAGCGTCCCGCTATGCCCGTTCTGAAAGCCGCAGTTCCCTCTGAGGGAGAAGGGAGAATGGAGAATCGAGGAGGGCACGTCTTTAGTTGCCTCAACGGTCCTCCGCTATCCGCTATCCGCTATCCTCTGTTCGCTATCTTGCTCTTCAGTCTCGCCGCGTGCGACGTGACCGATGCGGGCGAGTTCGAGGAAGAATTCGTCGTCGAGAGCTACCTGGTGGCGGGCGAGCCGCTGCCCGAGGTGCGCCTGACCCGCACGGCGCCGGTCAACACGACGTATGACGCCACGGAGCGGGCCGTACGAGAGGCGGAGGTCGAAGTGCAACTGCTGGATGAGGGCGGCGACGTCGCCACGCGCTACGGCTACGGCGAAGTCAGCGGTCGGCCCGGCGTGTACGCCCCGCTGGCGCCCGAGGCCGTCGCCCCGCTGCGCTCGTACCGGCTGGACGTCACGACGCCCGACGGGAGCCGCATCACGGGAACGACCGTCGTGCCGGACACCTTTGCCATCCTCTCGGTCAGCGCAGACACCGTCGTCTATCAGAGCCCCCAGCAGCTGGAGGTCATCATTTCGCGCAGCCAGTTTCCGGGGCGCGACCAGACCTACTTCAACATCGTGACCGAGGCGCTCGACGTGGAGGCCGACCGCCTGGTGCCGCTCGCCGCCGAGGTGTACGACGGCGGGGACGGCGACGTGACGCTGGAGGACCTGCGCCTCAACGGGTCGCCGCCCTTCAATGAGGCCAACTTCGAGATCAATCCGGACAACACGATCACGCTGCGCTACCCGTGGCTGGGCGTGACGTTCTACGGCCCGAACCGCATCAGCATCAACGCGCTGGGCGACAACCTGTACGACTTCCTGCGCTCGGCCACGGTGCAGCAGGGCGGCTCCACCTTCTCGCCCGGCGAGATTCCGGACGTCATCACGCGCCTCGACGGCGCCCTCGGCGTCTTCGGATCGCTGGCGCGCGTGCAGGTCGAGGCCGTCGTCGAGCCCCGATCGGGGGCATCCGGGTCGACCAGCACCCCCTGATGCCGCAACGCCCCACCGGCTGGCGGCGAGGCCTTGCAGCGTGGGAAGGTACGGGCGATGGAAGGCCTGCGGCGACGAAGCTCAGGCGTGCATCGCCGCCTCTTTCAGGTCGGGCCAGAGCGTGCGGACGTCTTCGGGCAGCGCGGTGAACACCTTCTCCAGAATGCCCTCGTTCAGTTCGTCATTGAGGCAGGTAAAGACGGCGCGGGTCATCTGCTCCGGGTTCAGGGGCGTGCCCGTCTCGTCCTGCGCCTGCTCCACGCGCTCGTTCCACTCCGCGCGGGTGCGGTACAGGTGCGGCGTGTCGTTCGGGTCGTAGCCTTCGTAGAAGATGCCCCGGACCAGCACCGGCAGTTGCGCGCCGAAGTTCACGGCCAGGTCCGTCGGGATGCGGTCGCGCAGCGTGAAGAGCACCGCGCGCAGCGCCTGGTAGGCCGTCTGCTTGTCGCGTGGCCCGAGCTCCTCGCCGATGGTGTTGAGCCAGCGGTTCGTGTCTTGTATCGAGCGATCCAGCATGTCGAGTCCTAATTCAGCCATCGTCGAACCCTCGCGGTCTTCGTGAGAGAGATCGTGCACTGCATGGCGTGGGCATGTACATGGACGCCGGCCCGGGCGTGTTTCGAGCGACGGCGGACGCCGGGCGGCTGCGGGGGAGAGACAACGGGGGCGCTACAGAAGCGGGGGTCTCGCACCAGATCGTTACACTCGCAGCGCTTCCACCGACGGCGACGCACGAACGCCACGGTAGCGCAAAGAGTACCTATGGGGTAGCGGGCACCGACGACGGACCGCAGACCACGGCCACAGGCTCGCCAGACGAGTAGCGGCTCGTCGGCATACACGTACCGCCAGCGTAACTCAACGCCCGGAGGCCGTACTAACTACAGCCCTCACAGTCCAGTCCGCGCGCGTGGCGGCGGGCTCCCTCGATTCCTACTCACAGCATCGCTTTTCCCTGTGCGACTTCTCGTTGCAGCCAATCGCGCCCCCATTCGAAAGACCGACGACGGTTGGTCG
>JAAAOL010000020.1 GCA_009908885.1 Bacteroidota bacterium
CGACTTCGTCCGCGAAGGGCTCGACATCTTCTACGACTGCCACATCTCCTTCCCGGACGCCGCCCTCGGCACCGAGGTCGACGTGCCGACGCTGAAGGGGCGCGCTCGCCTCCAGGTCGATCCGGGCACGCAGTCTGGCAAGATTCTGCGGATGCGCGGGCGCGGCCTGCCCGACCTGCAGACGAACCGCAATGGCGATCAGATGGTGCGCGTGCTGGTGTGGACGCCGCAGCACCTCACCGACGAGGAGCGCGAGATGCTGGAGACCCTGCGCGGCGGCGAGTCCTTCGCCCCGAAACCCGAAGAGCAGCGTGGCGACCGCAAGTCGTTCTTCAGCCGCGTCAAGGACGTCTTCTCCTGAGCCTACTGCTGCCCATCCTGTAACGGTGCAGCCGGACCGAAACCAGCGCGGCACGCTTCAGGTAAGGAGCGTCCCGCTGCCATCTTCAGGACGTCCCACCACGCATGTCTACGCCTCACACAATCGACGGAGACCAGTTGCGCACCGTGATGCGCCGGGTGCCCGCCCCGGTGACGGTCGTCACGGCTGCCGGGACCGACGAGGTGCGAGGCATCACCATCGGCTCGTTCACCAGCGTCTCGCTCGATCCGCCGCTCATCTCGTTCAACGTCGCCAAGGACGCGCAGATGCACGCGGTCATCCAGGAGGCGTCCCGCTTCGTCGTCCACATCCTGACGGACGAGCAGGCCCACCTCTCGAATCATTTCGCCGTGCCGGACCTGAGCGGCGCCGAGCAGTTCGCGGACGTAGAGTATCGGCTCGATGAGCACGGGACACCGCTGCTGCCTGACGTGCTGGCCCGGCTCGTCTGCACGCCGTATGCCTATTACGAGGCGGGCGACCACACCATCGTCGTCGGTGAAGTGGTGGATCTCGCCCTGGACGCGACGCAGGAGCCGGTACTCTACTTCGACCGGCGCTACTGTGCCGTCGGCGACGAGGTGAAGCTCTTGAGCTTGTTCTCGCCCGTAAAGCGCGCATCCAGCGACGCGTCGTAGGCCCCGACGCCGAAGAAGGCGAAGTCGTACCGCGCCGGGTCCTCCGGGCAGAGGCGGCGGCAGGCCGCCGTCAGGTGCTGCACCGCTTTCCAGTCGTTCGATTTGCGGGTGACGAAGCCGAGCGCCCGTGCCTGCCGACCCGAGTGCACGTCGAGCGGCAGCACGAGTTGATCCGAGCGGATCCGCGTCCAGAGGCCGAGATCGACCGGGCCGGGCCGCACCATCCACCGCAGGTACATGGCCAGACGCTTGCAGGCGCTGCCGGCCTCGGGGCGCGCCAGGTGCTTGCGGAGCCGCGCCGGGGTGCCAGGGCGGGCCATGATGGACGTGCTGAAGCCCTGAATGGCCGGACCTACGTCGTCGGCCTCGGGCGGCAGGTGCCGGGCGAAGAGCGCCTCCACCGTCTCGTGCTCGCGCAGCAGCGCGCCCAGATTCTGCGTGAAGTGCAGCGCGTCGATGGGTTGGAACGTGCGGTGCTTGAAGTCGGCCAGCCGGTCGCCGTCGCGCCCGACGTCGAACGTGCGGACGAAGTCGTACGGCCGGTAGCGCATCCGCTCGCACAGGTCCGCCATCTTCTTGAGGACCGTCTCGCGGCGGCCCCAGGCCAGCAGCGCCGCGTACAGGCCGATCACTTCCTGGTCGCGCGGGTCGTCGAAGCCGTGCGGGATTGAGATCGGGTCGTCGGCGATGAACCGGGGCTGCTCGTAGCGGGCGACGAGGCCGTCCAGGTAGGTCTTGAGGGCGTCCAGCGTGGGCATGCGGCAGGGAGGCTCCGAGATGAGTAGAGCCAAATCCGTTCGAAGGATTTGGGGTATGGAGAAGTGGACAAATGGAAGTATGGAGGAAGAAAACGTCCGACCCCCACACCTTCAACCATCCAGACCCACGGCTCCGTCATACCGAAACAGTTCAGTCGGGTCTGGTACCGGGGAGCATCCTAAACGTCGAGGCCCGGCAGGGTTTCGTCGTCCGCGCGCGGCGGCATCACGCGCGATGCGGCCCGTTATCGGCTGCGCGGACATCGGCAGACGAGAAGGGGGTGCAAGGGCTATTCCCGCAGCAGGAGCACCCGCGTCTCTGAGTACGCCTCCGCTTCCAGGCGGCACACGTACACGCCGCTCGCCACGTCGTACGCATTCCACGTGTAGCGGTGCGTTCCCGCCGGAACGAGGCCGGAGGCCAGCACGGCAATTTCGCGTCCCAGCACGTCATAGATCGTCACCGACAGGGCCGTCGGCGCAGGGAGATCGACCTGGAGGGTCGTCGTCGAGTGGAAGGGGTTGGGGTAGTTCTGGCGGAGTGCGACGCCGGTCGGCATTTCGTCGTCCGGAGTCTCGATCGCGACGCCGCTGGCGATGGAGAACGCCTGCTCGCTGACGACGGTGCTGTCGCCGTGATCGACGACCGCCATGCGGCACGCATCGCACGTCGGCCCGGTCACCGTCCAGGCGTACGCGCCCGTGTTGGGAAGGTCGGCGGCGAGGGGCTCCCAGGTCGCTCCGTCGTCCCGCGAGAGCTTGAGGTCGATGGTCGTGTCGTAGAGGATATCCCAGTCCACGGCCTCCCATTCGATCTGCACGTCCTCGCCGACGCGCCATCCCGGATCGCCGGACGGGGTCGTCAGGTGCAGCAGGCGGGGCGGCTCGGAATGGTGGATCGCAAACCCAACAGGGCCGGAGGTGGTGCGGGCGGCCTGGACGTAGGTGCGATACGCCGCATCTTGCGCGGCGCGGGAGATGAGCACGTCCCGCACGTCGAGGTCGACCGTCTGCGCGTCCGGAGGACGTGCGGGGACCTCCGCTGTCAGGTCTGCCGCGATGCGTTCGAAGGCTCGCCCGAGCGCGGTGACTTCCTCCTCCGCGTCGAACAGGTAGGAGGGCCAGTCGGCGGGCGAGGCGTAGGCCGCCCACTGCAGCCAGCCGGAGCCGGAACGCGCGACCGGCTCCAGCGAGTAGTCCAGTTCCGTGAGATCGAACTCCTCGACCACGACGGGCTTGCCGGCATACGCGTAGCGCAGCAGCCCCTCCATATACTCATCCTCGTCGTCGCCCCACCAGTTGTAGCCATGCACCGCGATGAAGTCCACCAGCGAGGCGATCTTGTGCGGGTTGAAGGCGGTGTAGGGCTTGTAGAAGGTGCCGTCCGGTTTCATCGGCACGGAGTGCTGATCCAGCCCGACGGTGATCATGTGGTTCGGGTCGGTCGCGCGCAGGGCGTCGGTCAGGCGGCGCGTCCAGTTGTAGGCGACGTCCTCCCGGAAGAGTTGGAAGTCGAAGAAGCGCATGCTTCCCAGGGTCTCCTGGTCGGAGAAGGTCTCGTACGACGGCGCCTCGATACGTGCCCAGGACTCCCCGGCTCGCGGGTAATCGTCCCACGCGGTTTGCAGGCGATCTTCCGTGCGGTACTTGAAGCGCACCCACGCGCCGAAGAGGTCGTTCATGATGCCCGAGTCGGATCCGCGCACCGCTGGTTCGTTCTGCAGGTTCCAGGCGAAGATGGTGGGCTCGTCGGCGTAGCGCTCCCCGAACGCGCGCAGCAGGAACTCGAACCCCTGCAACGTCTGCTCGTCCGCGAAGTACTCCCAGCGTTGCCAGGCCGGCACCCCTTCCCACGTATCCGTCAGGTCGAGGATGAGATACAGGTCGTGCTCTTCGGCCAGGGCGATGAGGTGATCCAGCGTCTCGAAGCTCGCGTCGTCGAGGCTGAACAGGTGGGGCTCGAAGCTCACCGCGGAGAGAAAGATCCGCACGATGTTGGCCCCCAGGTCTGAGATCTGGGCGAAGTGGCGGTCCGTCCGCGCGGCATCGAACGCGCCGATCACGTCGTACGCGGGATACGGCTCGGCGTGGAAGGTGGCCGGGTCGTAGTAGTTGACGCCGAACGGCACGAAGGGCTGTCCCGTCTCGGCCGTCTCGAAGTGCCAGCCGTCGGAGGCGACGCGAATAAACTCGGGCTCCTCCGACGACCTTGTGCCCGTCCCGTGCGGTTGTGCGGACGCGGCAACGGACAGACAACTGATCAGCAGGAATGCGATTGCTGAGCGTCGGGTCATGGCGCTCTCAGTAGACGATGACAGGGGATCTGGACGCTATCGGGGCGATTGGTAGACCAAGCTCAAGTTACCGCAGCAGCGTGACGGTGCGCGTGGCCGTGAAGCGCTCGCCCTCGGCCCGCACCACGTAGAGCCCACTCGGCAGGTCGCCGCGCCGCAGCACCAGCGCCCGCGCCTGATGCGCCGCCACCTCGCCCTGGAAGAGCGTCCGCACGCGCCGCCCGAGCAGGTCGTACACGTGCACCACGACGGGCTGCGCGCGCTGCACCATCAGGCTCAGCCGCGCCTCGTTCCGCGCCGGGTTCGGGTAGGGCGCCGTGAAGCGGTACGCCGCGTCGAGCCCGATCGTGACTTCCACCTCGGGCGCGTACTCGAAGGCGCCGTCGAAGTCGATCTGCTTGAGGCGGAAGCGGTGCGTGCCGGGCGCGAGGTCGGGCGCGCGGTACGTGTAGTGCTGCGCCTCGGCGGTGGTGCCGTGCCCCGCGACGAAGCCGAGCGCCTGCCAGGCGTCCTCGTGCGCATCCTCGTCGTCCGTCTCGTTCGTCGCGGATTGCGCGTCCCGTACCTGCACCTCGAACCCGGCGTTGTTGGTTTCGCTCGCGGTGCTCCAGCGCAGCAGGACGGTCTCGCCGTCCACCACGGCGTCGAAGGCGGTCAGCTCGACGGGCAGCTGCGTCGAGCCACCCGTGAACTCGCTCGTGTTGCCATCGTCGTCCGTCGCGGTGGCGACGATGAAGTCCGTGGCGGTGACCGCCACGGCGGGGTTGAACGTAATGGTCTTGGCCGGGCCGTTGGTGTAGTCGGCCGCCGTGTACGGGTCGCTGCCGAGCCAGGTCTGGCCTTCCTCGCCGCTCGCGTCCGCCCGGTAGAAGTCGATGGTGAGCGGGTAGGCAGCGTGGACCGGGTCGGTCGGCACCAGGTAGGTCACCTCGACGGTGCCGCTGTCGTCGTCGTAGGCGGCGCTGGTGATTTCGGGGAAGTTCTGCAGGTTGTTCGGTCCGCTGTCGCCGTCGCCGTCGTCGTTGGGGGTCAGCCCGTCGGGGGCGGTGGCGTCCGCGGACAGGTCGATGCCGCGCCCGGCGTTGCTGAAGGTCTCGTTGCGCACCAGCGCGATGCGTGAAGCCGGAGGGCCGCTGAACGCGCTGCTGGTGATGAGGATGCCCGCGCCGTCGTTGTGTGCGATGCGGTTGGGGGCCCCGGCCGTCGTGCCGCCCACGCGGTTGTTGGTGATGCGCTCGATGACGATGCCGCTGGCGCCGTTGCCGAGCGGCGTCGTTCCGTCGGCCGCCACGCCCACGTAGTTGCCCTCGATCTGGCTCGGCGTCGCGCAGTCGTCCGAGGCGGAGCCGGTGATGCTGATGCCCGGCCCGTCGTTGCCGGAGGCGACGTTGCGCGCCGCCGCGCTCGTGCCGCCCACCTGCACGGCGCACACGTTGAACAGGTCGATGCCCCCAAAAGTGTTTCCGCCGAGGGCGACCGTCCCGGTGACGTCGGTGCCCACGTAGTTGCCCTGCACGACGGTCCCTTCGGAGAAGGTGGCCACCTCGATGCCATACCCGCCGTGGCCCGCGACGACGTTGCCCGCGCCGGTCGTCGTGCCGCCGATGCGGCTGTTGGGCGAGCGCAGGACGTCGATGCCCGCCGGGAAAAAGCCGGTATTGCCGAGGAGGGCGTCGCCGGTGGCGGTGAGGCCCACGAGATTGCCCTGCACGGTGTTGCCTCCGCTCAGCGCGTCGATCAGGAGGATACCCGTGCCCGTATTCCCGGAGACGACGTTGCCCGCGCCCGCCGTGGTGCCGCCGATCAGGTTGCCCTCGGAAGCGTCCACGCGGATGCCTCCGGTATCGTTGGGAATGGCGCTGGCGCCCGAGGCGTCGGTGCCCACGTAGTTGCCCATCACCTCATTGCCGCTCGACCCGACGATCTCGACCCCGCCCGACGCGTTGCCGCTGATCACGTTGCCCGCGCCGTCCGCCACGCCGCCCACGTCGATCCCGCTGGAGCCCTCCGCAATGCGGACGCCC
>JAAAOL010000330.1 GCA_009908885.1 Bacteroidota bacterium
GGACGGGTGTCGGGGTGGACGTATGGACGTGACGCTCCTCCAACCCTTCAACCTTTCAACCCTCCATACACCAACTCATGAACCGGAGTTGGTAGGACAGGCACGGGCCATCATGCCAGCAGCGCATCCTCACGCAACACAGCTTGTCCCGACACCCTGTCGGGGAAACACGCAATACGAAGCTATACGGACATCGCCCGGCGAAAGCGGTATTATTCCGCGCGCAGGACGAATAGCGGACGGACGTGCGTCGGCCGCCAGGCGACGAGCGCCGCGCTGCTGAGCGCCAGCGCGATAGCCAGCAGCACCATTCCCGCCGCCAGGCTCGGATCGAGGACGAGCGACAGGTCCCACAGCCGCTCCAGCCCCTGCAGCACCCCCCAGACGGCCAGGATGCCCAGCCCTCCTGCGATGAGCCCGAGCAGCCCGTTTTCCAGCAGGATGGTGCCCAGCACGTGCCAGGCCGAGTACCCGATGGCCTTGAGGACGCCCAGTTCGCGCCGACGCTCCACCATGGCCAGCCCCACGGCGTTGGCGATGAGCACCATGCCCGCCACGAACGACAGCCCCGCGATGGCGACGACGAACAGGAAGAGCCCTTCGTAGACGCGCACGAGGTAGTCGTTCACGTCGGCGCTCGTGATCACCATGGCCTCGGGCAGCGCTGCCCCGACCCGATCCGCCACCGCATCCAGCCGACCGGACGGAGCTGCCACGCTGAAGGCCGCAGCGGCCTGCTCACCCCCCATCGCCAGTGCCGTTTCGCGGGGGACGAGCAGCCCGCGCGCTCGGGCCATAAAGGCCCCAGCCTCGGGCTCGTAGAATCCCGCCACGACGAGCGATTTGCGGAGTTCGCCGGTCGCCACCTCCAGCGTATCTCCGCGCGTCAGGGATGGGGACACGTCCCGCAGCCGGGCCGGGGCGAAGGCCTCGTCGGAGGCTCCCGTCCACGTCCCCTCCACGAGTTCGACGTTCCAGGTAACGTGCGCCGCGTCCCGACCGTCGAGCGTGGTCAGCATCAGGAGTGGCCGATCACCGGGGCCGGTGACCTGAACGTTGGCGAAGGTGCTTGTCACGACCTCGGCATCGATGTCCTGCAGGGCGGTCCGCAACGCGCTGCTGTCGGCGGGTTGCCCGAAGGCGAGCAGGTTGTACGCTCCGAAGCTCACGTAGCGAGCATCGACCTGCTGACGGGCGTTCTGCATGGACGAGGCGGCGAGGCCGATGGCGAGAACACCGACGAAAAGCGCCACGAGCGCAGCCACCGAGCGCACCGGGCGATGCCGCAGGTTGCGCTGGGCCATCCCCAACAGCGGAAAGCCTGGCACCGGCACCCGCACGACGGCCAGCAGCGCGAGGCCCAGCAAGCTCCCGAAGACGACCACCCCCACCAGGCCGCCCGCGATGGCCCCGAACCCCTGGATGAGCGATCCGACGAGCAGGCTGCCGAGGCCGCCGAAGAGCACGAATAGCCCGGCATACAGCCCCACGGTCACCATCCGGGTGCGCCGCGTCGGCGTCGTGGGGAGTTGTCGCAACAGCACCGCCGGGCGCACGTCGCTGGCGCGCAGGATGGCCACGGCGCCGAAGATGACCGCCGTCAGCACCCCCGCCAGCACGCCCCCCGCCAGGTAGAGCGGCTCGACGTGGAAGTCCAGCAGGAACGGCAAGGCATCCATCACGACCCGCCGCAGCCACGCCGCCAGCCCGATGGCGCCGGCGACGCCAAGGATGCCGCCGATTCCGCCCAGCATCGCCGCCTCGATGCCGAAGAGCGCCAGCAGGTCGCGCCGCCGGTACCCCATGGCCTTCAGCGCCGCAATCTCGGTCGTGCGCCGCGAGAGCATCACCTGGATCGTGTTAGCCACCCCGATCCCGCCGATCAGCAGGCCCAGCAGGCCCGCCGCCGGAAGGGCAAAGCCGAAGATCCTGGCGATGTCGCTGTGGTCTTGCTGCGGATGACGCGCCGTCCAGCCCGCAGATTGTACACGGGCCTCTACGACAGTCTCCTGTCCCGGGGCAGGCACGGCCACGTTGACGTAGCGGACCACGTCCGGCTGCCCGACGAGACGTTGCGCCGTTTCCAGGCTGAAGAGGATCGTGCTGCCCTTCCGATCCGGGAGTTGCTCGGCGATGCCGCCGACCGTCAGCCGCACCGGGCGATGGCCGAGCCCGCCCGATAGCGAGAAGGCGTCGCCGGGACCGAGGGCGAGATGGCGCGCCAGATCCTGCGAGAGCACGGCGCGTCGTAGACCCTCCAGGGCCTGCGCCAGCGTCGCGCCTCCACGGAGGTCTACGTGCCCCAAGACCGGATACGACGTGGGATCGACGCCGAGGGTACGACTGACCAGGTAGAGCCGCCCGCTGCCCTCCGTACGCAGAAAGCCTGCCGATACCGGGGCGACGGAGGTGTACGCCTGCACCTGCCCGTCGCGAAGGAGGCTGTCGAGTACCGGCCACTCGCGCTGCGCAATCGGGCCCTCCCGCTCCAGCCGAAGGTCTCCGCCGAGTTGGAGCCGGGGCGAGACGAGCAAGGCATCCTCGATCATGCCCGCGAGCAGTTGCAGCCCGGTAAGCGCGAGGACGCCGAACGCGATGCATGCCACGCCCAGGACGGCGCGTTGGCCGCTCCGCCGCAGCGATCGCGCGGCATAGCCGAGGTAGAACACGACCCGGCTTCCGTTCGATGCCCCTCGGCTCATGCCGCTCCCCCGTCGGATGCCACCTGCACGGCGTACGCATCGGCGTCGGAGGCAAAGCGACCGTCGACCAGATGCAGGATGCGATCCGCCCGCGCCGCCACCTGCGGATCGTGCGTCACGACGACGATGGTGACGCCCAGTTCATCGCGGAGGCGTCCGAACAGGTCGAGGATCTGGGCGCCCGTGGTCGTGTCGAGGTTGCCGGTCGGCTCGTCGGCCACCAGCAGAGCCGGCTCGGTGACCAGGGCCCGGGCGATGGCGACGCGTTGCTGCTGCCCGCCAGAAAGCTGATGCGGACGATGGTCCCGCCGGTCGGCCAGGCCCACACGTTCCAGCATCTCCGCCGCCCGTGCCCGCGCCTCCCGCCGCTTCGGGCCGACGTAGAGCGGCGCTTCCACGTTTTCCTGGGCCGTCAGCGTCGGGATCAGATTGAACGTCTGAAAGACGATGCCGATGTGCTCGTTGCGCAGCCGCGCCAGATCCCGCTCGTGCAGGTGCGTGATGTCCCGCCCGTCGACCACGATGCGTCCACGCGTCGGCACGTCGAGGCCAGCGATGAGACCGAGGAGCGTCGACTTGCCGGAGCCCGACGGTCCCGTGATGGCGACCCACTCGCCCGAGGCCACCTCGAATGAGACGCCGTGCAACACGTGCACCTCGGTGTCGCCGAGGGGAAGCGTGCGGGTGACTTCGCGAACGAGAACGACAGGAGGAGCCACGGGCGAGCGATGGAGCGTGCGACGGACGACTGATGCCGTATATCGAGCGTTGCCCCCCGGTTGTTGCATGCGTCTTACGACGAGCCCATCGAAAAAGCCCGCCCGGCCATGTCTAGCCGAGCGGGCTTCGATGCGTCGTAATGCCGAACCGCGGGGGGCGTCAGTTGGCGACGAAGTTGATGATGCGGCCCGGCACGTAGATCTCGCGGCGAATGGTCTTGCCGTCCAGAAAACGGGCCACGTTGTCCTCGGCCCGGGCCGTCTCCAGGACCGCCGCTTCCTCGGCGTCCACGTCCACCTGGATGGTGCCGCGCACCTTGCCGTTGACCTGCACGGCCAGCTCGACGGTCTCTTCCTTGAGATATTCCTCTTCCACCTCGGGCCACGGGGCATAGGTGAGGCTCTCGTCGTGGCCCAGGCGCTGCCACAGCTCCTCGGCGAGGTGCGGCGCGAACGGGCTCAGCAGCAGCACGAACGGCTCGGCGATCGCCTGCGGGACGGCGTCCCACTTCATCGCATCGTTGACGAACTCCATCATGGCGGCGATGGCCGTGTTGAAGCGCAGCGCCTCCACGTCCTCCGTCACCTTCTGGATCGTCTGGTGCAGCGTGCGCAGCTGATCCTTCGTCGGCGCTGCGTCCGTGACGGTCAGCGCGTCCTCGTCGTCCACATACAGCCGCCAGACGCGGTTCAGGAAGCGGTGCGGCCCTTCGAGGCCCTGCATGCTCCAGGGCTTGACCTGCTCCAGCGGGCCCATAAACATCTCGTAGAGGCGGAACGTGTCGGCGCCGTACTCCTCCACCACCTCGTCCGGGTTGACGACGTTGCCCCGGCTCTTGCTCATCTTGTGCGCCCGGCCGTCGACCTCGATGTGCGGGGCGTCTTTGAGGACCCACGTCTCGCCCCGCTTCTCGATGCGCTCCTCGTCCACGCGGCGGGCCCGCACCGGCTCGCCCGTAGTGGTGACGCTCCCCTCCTCCACCTGATCGGCAGAGATGAAGGTGCCGTCCTCGTCGATGTAGGCGGTGAACTCCATCTCGCCCAGGATCATGCCCTGGTGGATGAGCCGCTGGAAGGGCTCCGGCGTCGAGATGACCCCGGCGTCGTAGAGCACCTTGTGCCAGAAGCGGGCGTAGAGCAGGTGCAGCACGGCATGCTCGGAGCCGCCCACATAGAGGTCGACCGGCATCCAGTAGCGCTCCTTGTCGGGATCGACGAGCTGCCCCGGATTGTGCGGGTCGATGTAGCGCAGGTAGTACCAGCAGGAGCCCGCCCACTGCGGCATCGTGTTCGTCTCGCGGCGCGCGGGTGCCCCCGTCTCCGGATCGGTCGTCTCCAGCCAGTCCTCGGCCAGCGCCAGCGGCCCTTCCGGCGTGCCGCTCGGCTTGAACTCCTCCATCTCGGGCAGCGTCACCGGCAGTTCGTCCTCCGGCAGCGGCTTGGGCACGTCGTCCACGAAGATGATGGGAAAGGGCTCGCCCCAGTAGCGCTGGCGGGAAAAGAGCCAGTCGCGCAGCTTGTAGTTGACCTGGTGGCGACCCACGCCCTCCTGCTCCAGCCAGGCCACGATGGTGCGCTTGGCCTCGTCGACGCTGAGGCCGTTGAGCGACGTGCCCTGCTCAGCGATGCCGGGAATCTTGCGGTCGGACGCGTCAGAGTTGACCAGGGTGCCGTCGCCCGTGTAGGCCTCTACGGCGACATCGCCGCCGGAGACGACCTCGCGGATGGGCAGTTCGTACTTGCGGGCGAAGGCGTAGTCGCGCTCGTCGTGGGCGGGGACGGCCATGATGGCGCCCGTGCCGTAGGTGGCCAGCACGTAGTCGGCCACCCAGATCGGGATCTGCTCGCCGTTGACGGGATTGATGGCGTGCCCCCCCGTGAAGACGCCCGTCTTCTCCTGCTGCAACTCCTGCCGCTCCAGATCGCTCTTGCGCAGCGCCGCCTCCACGTACTCCTGCACTTCGTTCCGTTGCGCGTCGGTCGTCACGTCGTCCACCAGGTTATGCTCCGGCGCCAGCACCATGTACGTCGCGCCGAAGAGGGTGTCCGGGCGCGTGGTGAAGACGCGGATGTGCTCCTGCGGCAATCCGACGACGTCGAAGTCGACCTCCGCGCCCTCGCTCTTGCCGATCCAGTTGCGCTGCATCTCCTTGGTGCTCTCGGGCCAGTCCAGATCGTCCAGGCCCTCCAGCAGCCGCTCGGCATAGTCGGTGATCTTCAGCATCCACTGGCGCAGCGGACGGCGGACGCACTCGTAGCCGCCCACCTCGCTCTTGCCGTCGATGACTTCTTCGTTGGCCAGCGTCGTGCCCAGCGCCGGGCACCACCAGACGGGAACCTCGGCCTGGTACGCCAGCCCGCGATCATAGAGCTGCAGAAAGATCCACTGGGTCCACTTGTAGTAGTCCGGATCGGTCGTGTTGACTTCGCGGTCCCAGTCGTACGAGAAGCCGAGGCGCTTCAGCTGCTCGCGGAAGCGGTTGATGTTCTGCTCCGTCGTCTCGCGCGGGTGCGTGTTCGTCTTGAGCGCGTACTGCTCCGCGGGCAATCCGAAGGCGTCCCAGCCGATGGGGTGCAGCACGTTGACGCCCTGCATCCGCTTGTAGCGCGCCACGATGTCGGTGGCGGTGTAGCCCTCGGGATGGCCGACGTGCAGCCCCGCCCCGCTG
>JAAAOL010000365.1 GCA_009908885.1 Bacteroidota bacterium
CTTCCGATGCAGCCGCTGCGGCCAGACCATCGGCACGAGCCGGGCGAAGGAAGACTTAGAGCAACACCGCTACCACTGATACCGTTGGGGCTTGGCGATGTCCGCAACGCTGAGAACCTGGTGCGTGAATAACAGGATCCACACGGCATCCTGAATCAGGATGACGCGGCTTCCTGCTTCCTGGCAGACGTGCCTGTGGAATCAGGCATGGTCTTCATCATCGACCAGCGGCGCCGTCTCGCCCCACGTGCCTTCGAACACCGTCTGCGTCAGCGCCCGGCGGCTGCGCGCCTTCGTCTCCGATTTTTGAAACGACTCGGGCAGATCGTCGGGCGCGCCCAGGTAGCCGATGGCAGCGCCCGCCACCACCTCGAAATCCTCAGGAATCGCGTAGACCTCCCGCGCTTTTTCGGGATCGAGACCCGCCATTTGGTGCACGAACAGGTCGAGCGCGGTGGCCTGAGCCAGCAGATTGCCCATCGCCAGGCCCACGTCGTGCCACGCGTGGCGGTTGGGCTTGTCGTTGCGCGAGAACGTAGTCTTTGCGACCGATAGGATCAGCACGGGCGCCTGCCGGGCCCACTGCTGGTTTTTCTCGTTGAGCACGCTCAGCATCTGCGCGTAGGCCTCAGGGTCGTCCTTCGTGGCGATCAGAAAGCGCCAGGGCTGCTCATTGAAGGACGATGGCGCCCATCGGGCGGCCTCCAGCACCTGCCGCAATTTCTCCGGCTCCACGGGCCGATCGGCGAACGAGCGGGGGCTCCAGCGTTGCGCGATCACGCTCAGCACGGGATGATCCGGGCGCGCCTCCTTGATGTCACGAACGAGGGCGTGGGAAGCGTCAGGCATGGCTATGGAAGTCGGGTCGTTGGTATTTCGTGCTCTTTCGTTTACCTGTTGCAACAAGTACATGTTGCGGTGAGATGTAACGGCGTCGCTATGGCTTAGAGCGCCACACGCCTTCGCGCCGGTCCATCCACAGGACGACGACGACGTGCGGAAGCGTCAGCGTGGCGATCAGGACGAGGTACAGGCCGACGAACTCGGGCACCGTCGTCGGCGGGTCCGGCACGAGGCGATGCAGCCCGCCGAGGAGGACGAGCGCCCCCAGCGTCAGCGGCAGCGCCTGGAGGGCGAACCGACGCCACGCCGCACCCTCACGGCCTGCACGAAGCGCCGCCCGCGCCTTCGGGTCCGTCAGCAGCAGCCGGGCGATGTGCCGGGCCGCATGCCAGATGCAGAAATAGAGACCGACGGCCAGCACCGGATGGACGAGGGCAAAGAAGCCGAAGAGCAGCGCCGTCTCGCCCATATCGATCCACCATCCCCGTCGCGCTCCGGGATCGCCGTGCACATAGCCGCGAAGGCCCAGCACGGCGATCAGGCCGACGAACGCGCCTCCTGCCGCCATCCGGAACGTCGTCCCGAAGACCCAGCCGAGGCGATCCAGTGCGTCCGGGTCGATGCGGGCGGTAACGAGGTGCGCCACCTCGCGGTAGGCGTCCGGGAAGAAGAGCAGCGGCACCAGCATCGGCAGCCCGCCGCGCACGACGAGCGTCCCGGCGCGCTGCCAGCGGTCGTCCAGGTGCCGCACGTCGAACAGCGCGAGCAGATTGTAGAGATCGCCCTGCCCCCAGTGGAACCACGTGAGCGCGATGAAGACGACGAAGGCGGCGCCGGGAGCGAGGTACCACCCGCCCAGATACAATGCGGCGATGGCGAGGTAGCCCACGATGACGGCGGCGAGCGGCCCGAGGCGCAGCGGCTTTTCCCACAGGCGGAGCAGCACCAGGTGATCCACCGCGCCGTGGGGCAGTCCCAGCACGACGAGGCTCACCAGAAACGGCGCGAAGAGGAGCCACGTGGGCCCTGAGGCAGCGACCATGCCCAGCGGGATCATCAGAGCGACCAGGATCCAGGATGGCCAGCAGATCGTCCGCACCAGCCGCCGCCGGGTCACCTCCGCAACCGGGCTGGCCTCATTCGATGGGCTCAGCGTGGGCATACGCATAGCCGGGCGCAGCGGTAGTTCGGCGAGACGAGAACATACGGCCGAAGATCGGCCCCTGGCGCACCTCGAAGACCCACTCGGCCAGCAGCAGGCCCTGCACCACCATCATGTTCGTCACCAGGAAGAACACCGCCTCCTCGATGGGCAATCCGAGGAGATGGAATCCGGTCGTGAACTGCTCGGAGATGTTCCAGATGCCCAGCTCGATGGCGATGCGGTCGGCCCCCCAGAGGTACAGCGTCGGGCCGCCCACCGCGAGCAGATAGTCGCTCGCCTGGGTCCACAGATAGTGCCCGCCGTAGGCCCACTGAAACAGCAGGATGGGACCGGCCCAGGCGAGGATGAGCCCCATGTAGAGCGTCTGCTCGCTGAAGAGCATCGCGACGCCAGCCCCCGTCACGAGGGCGAACAGCAGGGCCCCACCGATGCGAATGGGGCCAGACCGCTCCCAGGCCGCGCGGGCGCGCCGATCCCGGCAGAACCAGAACAGCCAGAGGCCGGTCAGCATCGGCTGGACGAGAAAAAACAGGTATTCCTCAATGGGCACATAGCCGATGGTGGCCATCACCCGGCCAGGACTGTAGCCCCACACGCCCTTCCAGACCAGCAAGTTGTCCCACGGCGTCGTATAGACGAGGGCGATGACAGCGATCAGCGCGAGATAGGCGCCGCGCCGCCACGTGAGGGCGCCCTGCCGCCACGCACACACCGCCAGAATGGCAACGAACGGCAGCGTAAAGGCGAGGTGGAATTGGAAATAGGTCATGGACGCGGAGAGGTCGGGCCCGGGTGGGACAGCTCCGCGCGACCGCCGGGTCAAGGGGAGGCTATTCGGCTGTCGCGGGGCTCGGTCGGCAGGCAGCAGGAAGCATCGGTACGCGACAGTTAACGACCTCCAGCCCCCCCCGTCAAGGCGACAAACAGGTTTCTCACAAGTGAGCCGCCCGCCTCACCGCTCCGTCACAGGAGTAGCGCTAGCGCCGAAGAATGTCTTGCGGAGTACGCCGCCGCAGATCGGTTCGATCGAAGTCCGCATCGAAGCTCACCAGTTCAAGCTCGTGCTGCTCCGCAGCGCAATACTGATATGCATCGTCGAAGTCGAGACCAAACCGATCAATGACCGCCGCCGTCCGGACCAATTGCGATGGATCGAGCCGAATACAGCGAACCCCACCGTCTAACAGCAAATCGCGAACGAAGACGGTGAACGCGCGCGTCTCTCCCAATCGGGACAGAATAATGCCGATAGAGTAGAGCGAGAACGCCGTGATGTGCAGGCGCTCTGGGTTGACCTGCTCGATGAGGTGCCGCACCTCCTCTGAGCGATCCTGATCCAGCAGTCGCTCCAGCCAGATATTCGTATCCAGCAGATACATCAGTCCTTGCCTGCCCACCAATCCAGGGCACGATGCTGAAGATCAACGGAGGTGTACTGTTCCTTGTAGGCCGCCAGCGCTCCGGCCCAGTCCTGATCCGGAGCCTCAGCCCGATGCTTCACGTGAAGAAAGTCTACAAAGTCCTCCACTTCACGCTGAAGATCGGGAGGCAGTGACTCGATTTTTTCCACCAACGTACTCATCACTCGCATCTTTTCAAGGAAGTCATGCAATTGCAACCCGACACGACGGACAGAGATTCCGGTTAGAGTGACGTGAACCCGTCACCGCTATCTCGACAGATAGAGGTTCCGCATTTCGTAGGGCCGCTGGAAGTGCTCGTCCGTGAGCGTGTCGACGAAGGCGATGGCTTCGCCGGTGGATTTCATCTCCGGGCCCAGCTCCTTGGGCACCTCGGGGAATTTGTCCCACGAAAAGACCGGCTCTTTGATGGCGTAGCCGGTGAGCGACGACTCCAGGTCGCCGGCGTCCCGGAAGGTAGCCAGCGTCTCGCCCAGCATCACCTTGGTGGCGATGGCGGCGACGGGGATGTCAGTAGCCTTGGCGACGAACGGCACGGTCCGCGAGGCGCGCGGGTTGGCTTCAATGACGTAGACGATCTCGTCCTTGACCAGCAGCTGCACGTTCATCAGGCCCACCGCGTCCAGCCGCTCGGCGATCTCAGTCACGTAGCGGCGGATGGTGGTCAGCACGGTGTCCGAGAGCGAGTAGGGCGGCAGCACGGCGGTCGAGTCGCCCGAGTGGACGCCCGCCGGCTCGATGTGCTGCATGATGCCCGTGATCCAGGTGTCGCCGGTGTGGTCGCGCACCATGTCCACGTCGATCTCGATGGCGTTCTCCAGGTAGAGATCGAGCAGGATGTGGTTGTCCGGCAGCAGCCGCAGGATGCGGTTGACGTACTCCTTCACCTCGTCTTTGTTGATGGCGATGCGCATGCCCTGCCCGCCCAGCACGTAGCTCGGCCGGATGAGGATGGGATAGCCGATCTCCTCAGCCACCTGCACGGCTTCGCGTACCGAGTGGGCGGTGCCGTACGGGGCGAACGGAATCTCCAGTTCGCGCAGCTGCCTGGAGAAGCTGCCCCGGTCCTCGGCCAGGTCCATCATCTCGTACGACGTGCCCAGAATCGGGACGTCGTGCTCCACCAGCGATGATATCGAGCACCTTCTCCCAGAAGACCGGCTCGAAGTACAGCTTGTCCGCCACGTCGAAGTCGGTCGAGACCGTCTCCGGGTTGCAGTTGACCATGATGGCCTCGTAGCCCATCTCCTTCGAGGCGTGCACGCCGTGGACGCAGCAGTAGTCGAACTCGATGCCCTGCCCGATGCGGTTGGGGCCGCTGCCCAGGATGAGCACCTTTTCGCGGTCGGACACCTCGCTCTCGGTCGACGTCTCGTAGGTCGAGTAGAAGTAGGGCGTCTGCGCCGGGAACTCGCCCGCGCAGGTATCCACGAGCTGGAAGGTGGGCGTGATGCCGAGCGCTTTGCGGTGGGCGCGAACGTCGTCTTCGGTGACGTCGTCCTGGACGAGGTAGGCGATCTGCACGTCGGAGAATCCGTGCTGCTTCACCCGCATCATGAACGCCTGATCCATCTGGTCCAGCATCACCTGCTGGATCTCGTCCTCCATCGTCACGAGGTCCTGGATCTGGTAGAGGAACCAGGGGTCGACCTTGGTAATGTCGTTCACTTCCTCGACCGAGGCGCCCAGCTTGAAGGCGTTGCGAATCTGGAGCGTGCCGTCCCAGTAGGGCTTCTTCAGGCGGTCGCGCACGGTGTCGCGCGTCGCATCGTCGCGGTCGGCCCCGAGGCCCGCGTAGCCGATCTCCAGGCTCTGCCACGCCTTCTGCAGGCTCTCCGGGAACGTCCGGCCGATGGCCATGACCTCGCCGACGGCCTTCATCTGCGTCGTCAGCTCTTCGTCCACGCCCTCGAACTTCTCGAAATTCCAGCGCGGGATCTTGGTCACCACGTAGTCGATGGCAGGCTCGAAGCAGGCGCTCGTGGTGCCCGTCACCTCGTTGGGCAGTTCGTCCAGGGTGTAGCCCACGGCCAGCCGCGCCGCCACCTTGGCGATCGGATAGCCGGTGGCCTTCGACGCCAGCGCCGAGCTGCGGGAGACGCGCGGGTTGATCTCAATGACGATCATGCGCCCCGTCTGCGGATGGAACGCGAACTGGATGTTGCACCCGCCCGCAAACGTGCCGATCGAGTTCATGGCGAGGATGGCGGCGTCGCGCATGCCCTGGAACTGCTTGTCGGTGAGCGTCTGCTGCGGCGCCACCGTCACCGAGTCGCCCGTGTGGACGCCCATCGGGTCCACGTTTTCGATGGAGCAGATGATGATGACGTTGTCGTTCCCGTCGCGCAGCAGCTCCAGCTCGAACTCCTTCCAGCCGAACAGGCATTCCTCGATGAGCACCTGGTGCACGGGCGAGAGTTCGAGGCCGCGCGTCACCTTGCGCTCGAACTCCTCCGGCGTCCACACGATGCCGCCGCCCGCCCCGCCGAGCGTGAAGCTGGGCCGAATGACGATGGGGATGCCGCCGAGCTCCTGGGCGATTTCCTTGGCCTCCAGCAGGCTCTTGGCTGTCCGGCTGCGCCCCTGATCCAGGCCGACTTCCTCCATCAGGTCGCGGAAGCGCTGGCGGTCCTCCGTGATGCGGATG
>JAAAOL010000445.1 GCA_009908885.1 Bacteroidota bacterium
TGACGTGCAGGAGCGCGGCGGCATCGACTACGCCCGGAAGCAGATGGAGGCCCATGCCCGCGCCGCCGGGAATCACCTGGCCGCCTTCCCGCCGACGCCCGCCCGCAGCGCCCTGGCCGATCTCATCGCATACACAGTACAGCGGAAGAAGTAACGGCGTCGATTTTCGATGGAGGATTTTCGATTTTCGATGCTTCCCCCTCGTCATTCGCCCCTCGAACATCGCCCCTCGCTATGGCTACGCTCCACCTCCTCGGTACCGGCGCGGCGATCAGTGATCCGCACCGGACGACCACCATGCTGGCCGTCTCGGACGGCGCCTCGACCGTCGCCATCGACTGCGGCGGCGACGCCATCCAGCGCCTGCTCGCCGCGGGCCTCGACCTCGCCACGCTGGACGCGCTCATCATCACGCACGAGCACCCGGATCACGTGAGCGGCTTCCCGCTGTTCATGGAGAAGATCTGGCTGGCCGGGCGCACCGCCCCGCTGCCCATCTGTGGCATCGCTCCGGCCCTGAGCCAGGCCCGCCGCTGCTTCGACACGTTCGACACGAGCGGCTGGGACCTGCCGGAGCAGGACTGGCGCGAAGTGAAGCACGCTGAAAATGCCTCGGTGCTGGAGACCGACCACTGGCGCATCACCGCCTCCCCCGGCAAACACCCCGTTCCGGTCGTCGGACTGCGCATCGAGAGCGTGGCGACGGGCGGCGTCGTGGCCTATTCTTGCGATACCGAGCCGGTGCCCGAGATTGCCTGTCTGGCCCACGAAGCCGACATCCTGGTGCACGAGGCCAACGGCGAAGGCAAGGGGCACTCGTCCATGGTGCAGGCCGCTGAAGTCGCGACGGAGGCTCAGGCCGAGCGCCTGCTGCTGGTTCACCTCCCGCCCGGCGACAAGCAGGCGGACCTGACGGCGGCCCAGCGCATCTTTGCCCACACCGAACTCGGCGAGGAAGAAGGCCGCTACTCGTTTTGAGGTGCCGCAACAGCGTCGGCCACCTGCACGATGGCCTGCGCCAGCGCGATGGGCACTTCCTCCTGCAAGAAGTGGCCCGCGTCGGTCTTGAAGACGATGGCCTCGTCGAAGAGGCGCTGCATCCCTTTGAGCGCCGGGCCGAGGATGGGATCGCGCATGCCCCAGACGAGCCGCACCGGCCCATCGAAATCGCGCGCCCAGGCGTCAGCCTCGCCCAGCGTCGCGACGGTCGGATGGTCGAGCGAGAGGGGCACCATGCGGGCGAGGGCCAGCGGAGCCGCCCGGTCGGCGAGGCGACGCAGCGGCCACCAGTACGCTTTCAGTTCGTCCCAGCCGATGCTGCTGCGGTCGCCCTGCGCGAACGGCATCGCCAGGACCACGCCGTTGAGCCACCGGAAGAGCAGATCGCTCACGACCGGCGTGTGCGACAGGCGATGAAAAGGCGTGATGCGTGGCGGCTTCTTCGGCTGCCGGACGGCGGTATTGGCGAAGACGGCCCCACGGACGCGCTCGGGGTTGCGCGCCGCCGCCGTCGCCGCGACGGGTCCACCCCAGTCTTGCCCCACGACGACGAGGTCCTTCAGGTCGAGCGCGCGGACCAGGGCGCTGATCAGCTCCGCGTGCCGGTCCAGCGTGTGGATGGACGGATCGCGCGGCTTGCTGCTGAGCCCCAGACCGAGCAGGTCTGGCGCGATCACCCGCAGCCCCTGCCCCTCCAGCCGCCGGATCACCTTGCGCCAGAGAAACGACCACGTCGGATTGCCGTGCTGAAGCAGCACCGGCGTCCCTTCCCCGTGATCGACGAAGTGAATCCAGTGCGCCCCGTGCCGAAACAGGCGCCGCTGAAAGGGAAACCGGTCATGCAGTGCTGTCGGGAGGGGAGGTGGCGATACGAAAATAGGGTCAGCAGGCATAGCGGAGTTCCAGGACGATGATGAATCGGCGAGAGAGATCCGTGCGTGTGCTCGGCAGTCAGGACGGCGACGCCACCTTCTCGGACGATGCCGACCGCGTGGCCAGCCAGGTGCTGAGTGTGGCCGCCGTGCCCGCGAACGTGGCGAGGACGACGAAGAGCACCGTCGGGCTGAAGACCTGGAGCACCGTGCCCGCGACCGCCGCTCCGAGCGCGCCGACGCCGAAGACGCCCAGGTACGTGTAGCCGTACGACAGGCCGCGGGCGTGAACCGGCGTGACCTCCGCCACGGTGGCCTGATAGAGCGGCTGGACGGCGAACAGCGCGAAGCCGAATACGGCGCTGATCCCCAGCAGGGCCGCCGTGCCGAGTTGTGCGACCGGCAGGAATGCCAGGGCGATGACCGCCAGAAGCGCCAGGACGACGGCCATCGAGCGCTCCGTCGGGAAGCGGTCCGTGAGCCGCCCGCCGACGTACTGCCCGCCGATGCCGACCATCAACAGGCCCGCGTACACGTACCGCCCGGCCTCCCAGTCCACGGGTAGGTCGATGGTGACGAGCGGCGTCAGCAAGTCCGGGAGAAAGGTAAGCGCGCCCCGGTAGTACAGGCCGGACAGCATGACGATGGCGAAGACGGCGGCGAAGCCCGTCGCGAAGAGGCCGCGTGAGGCGTGCCACAACTCGGAGAGCGTCTGCGCGGGGGCCGTGTCTACCCCATCGCCCTTCAGCTTCTCACCCGCGTGCTCGTCGAACGAGGCGCGCAGGGCATAGACGGCAGCGAGGGCCGCAGGCACGGCGAGCACGGCAGCGACGACCGTCCAGTCGAGCACGATGAGCAGCAGCGCCGTGGCGAGCGGCCCGAGGGCGATGCCGACGTTGCCCGCCATGCCATGCAGCGCGAACGCTTTGCCCCGCTGCACCGTGCCCGTGCTCACCAGCGAGAGGCCCGCCGGATGGTAAATGCTGGCCGCCACGCCCCACGCCATCAGCGCGAGCGTGATCGTCCACACGGTGTGCGCGATGCTCAGCAGCACGAACGCCCCGCCCATCCCGGCCAGGCACACGGCGATGAGGCGCCGCGAGCCGAGGCGATCCACCAGGATGCCGCTCGGCAGCGCGCCGAGGCCGAAGAGCGCGTAGCCGACCGTCGCCGCCAGCCCCAGCGCCGAGGTCGACAGGCCGAGGTCGGCCAGCCACACCGTCATGAAGACGGGGATCGACAGCTCGTAGGTGTGCACCATCGCGTGGGCCACCGTCACGAGCCCGACGATCGAGCGGTCGTTGGTGTTCATGGCGAGCAGGTTGGCGGAGATCTACCGTGCCCCCTCAACGTCTGCCCGGCGGCGGGTGATCCGGGGGCGTAATGCGTAGTGATACCAACTCCGGTTAATGAGTTGGTGTATGGAGGGTCGAAAGGTCGAAAGGTTGAAGGGTTGGAGGAGCGTCACGTCCATACGTCCACACCCACGCACTTCCAACCCCAAATCCGGCCTCGCGGGGCTACGTCATACCACCATGGTTCAGCCGGATTTGGTATGAGTCATGAGTAATGCGGAATGGATGCGGGCCGACGCCTCTACAACGCCACCTCACGCATCACGTATTACGCATCACGCAATACGATTCACTCCACCGGCACGTCGAAGAACGTCTCCGGGAAAGGCTCACCGCGCAGGGTGAAGTGCCACCACTCCTTCGGGTAGTTGCGGAAGCCGCGCCGCTCCATCGCCGTCTTGAGCAGCAGGCGGTTGGCGCGTACCTGCGGGGCCATGTCAGCGTGAGCCGTATGCGAGCGCGGGTGGAAGCAGTCGTAGCCGGTCCCCATCGGCAACGGCAGCGTCTCCTCGCATCCGCCGCCGGACGCCCGGGCGCGACTCTCCACCGGAATGATCGTGAGATCGACGGTGCTGCCCCGGCTGTGGCCTGAGCGCGAGGCGATGTAGCCCTCCCCGAAGAGCGCGCCCTTCGGCACCGTCGGGTAGTAGTCCCGCTTCGTCGCCGTGTCGCGGATGTCGCGGGCCCAGCGGACGAAGTGATCGACGGCCCGCTGCGGGCGGAAGCAGTCGAAGACGAGCAGCGTCAGCCCGAACGGGCGCAGGTCGTCCTGCACGCGAGAGAGCGCCTCGGCCGCCGGGCGCGTAAGCCAGCACTGGGGCGCCTCGTAGCCGGGAATGGGTCGCCCGACGAAGTTGCGCGCACCATAGTAGCGCATGTCCTGCCGGATCGTCGAGTCCACCGCGGCCAGCCGTACGAACGCATCCGGGCGTGTCTTGACGACGATGGCAGAGTCCGCGCGTGCACCAGGCTGCGCCACGGCCTCAGCAGCAAGCAGACTCAGCAGAAGGATGACGAAGGACAGTGTGAGGAAGCGCGTCATAGCGAGTACAATCAGGCCGCCTCATGCAGGTGCTCACGGATGGCGTCGAGGAAGATCGTGCCGTAGCGCTCCGTCTTGACGGCCCCCACGCCCGAGATCTGCCCGAACGCGTCGAGGTCGCCGGGGCGGTGCTGGGCCATGGCGGCGAGGGTGCTGTCGTGGAAGATGACGTAGGGCGGCACGCCCTGCTCGCGGGCCAGGTCGAGCCGCAGGTCGCGCAGCCGCTCGAACAGCGCTTTGTCTTCAGGTGTCTGGAGCCCCCCCTCGCGCACCGTCTGCTTCGAGGCCGCCGCCTGCTCCTCGGGCTCGGGATCCTCGCGCAGGTGGATCGCCTCCGTGCCGTCGAGGACGGCCTCGCACGCGGTCGTGAGGCGCAGGCTGCCGTAGCCGCTCACGTCCACCGACAGGTACCCGGCGGCGACGAGCTGACGGACCACGGAGCGCCACGTCTTCTTAGCGTGCTCCGTGCCGATGCCGTACGTGCTGAGGCGGTCGTGCCCGTGACGGCGGATCTTCTTCGTGTCGCGCCCCAGCAGCACGTCGACCACATGGCTCGCCCCGAAGCGCTGCCCCGTCCGCGCGATGCACGACATCAGCTTCTGCGCGGCCACCGTGCCGTCCCACGTCTCCACCGGCTCCAGACACGTATCGCAGTTGCCGCAGGCTTCGTCCAGATCCTCCCCGAAGTAGCCCAGCAGCACCTGGCGGCGGCAGTGGACGGTCTCGCAGTAGCCCACCATCGCGTCCAGCTTGTGCTGCTTGGCCCACTGGTGGCTCGTCTCCAGCCCGCGCTGCTGCATAATCTTGCGGAGCATCACTACGTCGGCCAGGCGGTACAGCATCCACGCCGTCGCGGGCAGGCCGTCACGCCCGGCGCGGCCCGTCTCCTGGTAGTACGACTCGATATTCTTGGGCACGTCGTAGTGCGCCACGAAGCGGACGTTGGGCTTGTCGATCCCCATGCCGAAGGCCACCGTCGCCACCACGACGAGCCCTTCCTCGCGCAGGAACCGCTCCTGGTTGCGCTTGCGCTCCCGCTTCGTCATGCCCGCGTGGTATGGCACGGCGCGGACGCCCCGCTCGCGGAGCCAGGCCGCCACCTTCTCGACCCGCTTGCGCGAGAGACAGTAGACGATGCCCGCGTCGCCGGGATGCTCGTTCTGGATGAAGCGCAGGAGCTGCCGCTTCGGCTTCTGCTTGAGTTCGACGACGTAGCGGATGTTGGGCCGGTCGAAGCCGGTGACGAAGGTGCCCTCCTCTGGAATGTGGAGCTGCTTCCGGATGTCGCGGCGGGTGGGCGCGTCGGCGGTAGCCGTCACGGCGATGCACGGCACCTGCGGATAGCGCTCCCGCACGCGGGCCAGGCGCAGGTACTCGGGCCGGAAGTCGTGCCCCCACTGCGAGATGCAGTGCGCCTCGTCGATGGCAAAGAGGGCGATCTCGGCGCGGTCCAGCAGGTCCAGAAACACGGGCTTGAGCAGCCGCTCCGGTGCCACGTAGAGCAGGTCGAGCCGCCCGCTGGTGAGCCCGGCCTCTACGTGTCGGCGTTCCTGGATACCGAGCGTCGAGTTGAGAAAGGCCGCATCTACGCCGAGTTGCTGCAGCGCGGCTACCTGGTCCTGCATCAGCGAGATGAGCGGCGAGACGACGATGCCCACGCCGTCGCGCAGCATCGACGGGAGCTGGTAGCAGATCGACTTGCCGCCGCCCGTCGGCATGAGGACGAGCGTGTCCTCCCCCGCCAGCACGCGCTGGATGACGGCCTCCTGCTTCGGCCGGAAGGTGTCGTAGCCGAAGATCGAC
>JAAAOL010000368.1 GCA_009908885.1 Bacteroidota bacterium
GAGCAAGACCTCGCTGTCTGCTACCTCAGCGACCTGCACATCATCGTTGTTCAAAAGGTTGACGTTGACGATCTGGGAGTTGTTGACGTTGTTCCAGAAGTCACGTCGGACGCGCTCGATCTCTGCGAGTCCCAGAATGCTCAGGCTGCCGTCAGTGAGCTCTTCAGCTCCCAGCAGGATGTAGCCGCCTTGCGTGTTGGCAAACGCAGAGTAGGTGTTCCATATGCTTTTGGGCACAGCTCCATCACCCTCACGACCCTGGGCGGCCTTGGCCTCAAAGTCGTAGGCTTCACGGTAGCTCAGAAGCTCATCTGTTGTCATGGTCTGGCCCAAGAGGATGGTTCAAGATCATAGGCTACCGGCGTTTGCCCACTCTAGGTCATACGGACAAATGGGATCTTCACTTGACACTCACAGGAGCCAGGTCATGATGCAGGCCACGTGCACGAACGAGAGATAACTCACCGCCGTCTTGTCGTAGCGCGTGGCCACCCGACGGTAGTGCTTAATTCGGTTCACGAAACGCTCCACCTTATTGCGGTCCTTGTACAGCTCCCGGTCGATCTCGCGCTCCTGCTTACGGCTGGTCCGGCTTGGAATCACCGCCTCGGCCTCCAGGCGCACGATGCATTCCAGGAACGCATCGCTGTCATACCCCTTGTCGGCTAGCACGGCCTTGACGTGCTCGCAGGCGGCCTCCGCCGGCCAGCACCGCTGCGACGTCTCATCGAGCAGGGCCTCGGCCTGGGTGATGTCGTGGCGCTGCCCCGGCGTCAGGCGCACCGCCAGGGGATTGCCCAACGCATCGCAGAGTACGTGCACCTTCGTCGAATAGCCACCGCGGCTGCGCCCTAAGGCCTCCGCGTCGGCGTCGCTTTTTTTTGGCCAGCAGCGTGCTGGTGCGCCCGCACCACGGTCGAATCGAGCATGAGCCACTCCAGGTCCGGATCCTGAAGCACATGAAAGATATCTTTCCACACGCCGCGTCGGCCCCAGCGCACGAAGCGCTTGTAGACGGTGTCCGGCTTGCCGTAGCGTTCGGGCAGGTCGGCCCATGGAATGCCGGTGCGTGCGACGTAGAGCACGGCGTCGATGAAGAGGCGGTTGTCCTGGGCGTTGCGTCCCGGCTTGCCGGGTTGTCCCGGCAGAAGCGGAGCGATGCGTTCGTAGTCGTGGTCGGAGATGGCGTAGCGGTGCATGGCGAGCCGGTTCAGGTTGAAATCGGCGCTGAACGCTCATCCAACGCGATGGTGCCGCCGTCCGTGAACTCTTCATTTGTCCATACGCCCTAATATCATCCTTCAGGGCGCCGGTCCGGGAGCGGCGCAATCAGCCGACGTCCCCGGCGTAGCGGCGCTGCTGCCCAGCTACCCGAACCCGTTCAATCCGCAGACGACCGTCCGCTTCCGGCTGGAGCGTCCGGCCCGCGTGCGGCTGGCGGTGTACGACGTGCTGGGGCGTGAGGTGGCGGTGCTGCGCGAGGGCTGGCTGCCGATGGGCACGCACGAGCACGTCTGGAACGCGGCGGGTCGGGCGAGCGGGCTCTATTTGATCCGCCTCGACGCGGGCGGCGCCACGCTCAGCCGGACTGCGCTGCTGGTGCGCTGAGGCCCATCGAGGGGGTCAGGGCGACCGCCCTCCGTCGTTCAAATGCCACCAACCTGTAACGTCCGGGGGGTTGAGCGCAGAGTGAGCACCAAGTGAGCACAGAATGACCTGTTGGGTGGCTGAGAGGGCGCGCTATCCTGCGGGCGAATTGCGATCGGCAGCGCCTCCGGGGCCGCTGATCGCCTGCGCGCTGTTGTGTTCACTGACCCCGACGTATCGATGCCGGACACTCCGCTTCCCGACGCCAACACCCCTTCCGCTTCTTCCTCGCCCCCGTCTAACGGACGCCGCCGCTTCCTGCAGGTGGCCGGAGCCGCCACCGCGATCCTGGCCGCCGGATGCGACAGCGACAGCGGCATGGACGCGCCCGACGCTGTGATCCTCGACTTCAGCAGCGACGTCGGCGTGCTCAACTACGCCTATGCGCTGGAGCAGCTCGAAGCCGCCTTCTACATCACCGTGGTGGACAACTTCTACGCCTCGGCCTCCGACGACGAGCGGCGCGTGCTGACGGCGCTGCGCGACCACGAGGTCGTCCACCGCGACTTCTTCCGGGCGGCCCTCGGCGGCAACGCCATCGCCGACCTGGAGGTGGACTTCAGCGCCATCGACTTCGACAGCCGGAGCGCCGTGCTCAGCGCGGCCCGCACGTTCGAGGACCTGGGCGTCTCGGCCTACAACGGCGCCGGGCAACTGCTCGACGACCCGTCCTTCCTCACCGTGGCGGGCAAGATCGTGTCGGTCGAGGCGCGGCACGCCGCCGTCATCCGCGACCTCATCAACCCGATGTCGGCGGACTTCGCCGGAGACGACGTCGTCGACGGGATGGGGCTGGACGTGGCCAACGCGCCGGGCACGGTCCTCAGCGCGGCGGCCTCGTTCGTGGCTACGCCCATCGAGATGCGCAACCTCTGATCGGCCCGCCCCGACGCTGACACGCTGCCGCACCCTCACTCTCTTTCGAGCTATTGGACGACGATCCCATGAACCGCATTCTTCGCCTCTTCGGTCTTGACGACGACCCATCGGCCTCGCCTTCCACCACGCGCCGCGAGGCGCTCCGCCAGACGGGCCAGGGCCTCGCCGGGCTCGCGCTGTCCGCCGTGCCGCTGGCCCTGGGCGCTGCCCGCCCCGCCCGGAGCCGCGCTGCCGGAATCCCCATGGGGATCGAGGTGCACGGCGTGCTCAACTTCGCCCTCCTGCTGGAATACCTGGAGGACGAGTACTACCAGATGGGCCTGGATACCGGCGGGCTGATTCCGGACGCCGCCCGCCCCGTCTTCGCCCAGATCTCCAGCCACGAGCGCGCCCACGTCGAGTTCCTGCGGTCCGCCGTCAGCAGCCTCGGCGAGACGCCCATCGAGAAGCCCACGTTCGACTTCACGGCGGGCGGCGCGTTCGCTCCGTTCACCAACTACGACCAGTTCCTCGCCCTATCGCAGGGGTTCGAAGACACCGGCGTGCGGGCGTACAAAGGCCAGGCGCCCAACCTGTATTCGCAGGATGGCAGCACGAACACGGTGCTCACCGCCGCCCTGCAGATCCACTCGGTGGAGGCGCGGCATGCCGCTGAGGTGCGCCGCCTGCGCCGGATGGCGGGCGTCGACGTGCACGAGTGGATCGTCGGCGATGACGTGGACGTCGCGGCCCTGCAGCCCGTCTATGCGGGCGAGGCCAACACCACGCACCTCGGCACGGACGCCACGGGCGTGACGAACAAGAACCGGGAGCAGACGACCGAAGCGTTCGACGAGCCGCTTGCGCGCGAAGACGTGGAAGCCATCGCGAGCCTCTTCATTCAAAGCTAGACGATCCAGACATCGAGCGTCGGTCAGTCGGTCTCAGGGCTGGCTGACCGGTGGGGGGAAACAGGGGTGCCGCGGCTTGCGGCATCCCTGTTTTGTTGGATGGATGGCGGAAGACAGGGCGCACGCGGTGTAAAAAGCCTGGAAGGGATCGCTGCAAGGGGGCGGGGCGTGCACCTGTCCAGCCCGTCGTCGGTACGTCGCTGTGCGTACCGATGTCCCGCCGCTCCGTATCACCCCTCCTTCACGCTTCCCGCATGCCTGACGCCGCCCAGGACACGGACACCGCTCTCGACGTGGGCCTCGACCGATCCTGGTCGGCGGAGACGCCGGCCGTACTCGACGCGCTCGATACGTCCGCGGAGGGCCTGACGTCTGCAGAGGCCGAGCGGCGGCTCCGGCGCGTCGGTCCCAACCGCCTGCGCGAGATCGAGCGGCGCAGCCTCTGGGACCTCTTCATCGAGCAGCTCAAGAGCCTCATCGTCCTGCTGCTGCTGGCGGCGGCGGTCGTCTCCATCGCCTTCGGCGAAGTCATCGACGCAGGCGCTATCGGCGTCGTGCTGCTCATCAACACGCTCGTCGGCTTCTTCACCGAGTGGCGCGCCGTCCGGTCGATGGAGGCGCTGCAGGAACTGAGCGACGTGCAGGCGACGGTCCGGCGCGGGGGCGAGAAGGAGCGCATCTCCGCCGAGGCCCTCGTGCCGGGCGACGTGGTGGTGCTCAGCGAGGGCGAAGTGGTGGCGGCGGATCTGCGCCTCATCGAGGCGTCGAAGCTGCAGGCCGACGAGGCGGCGCTCACGGGCGAGTCGGTGCCCGTCGAGAAGCAGGCCGAGGCCGTTGACGAAGACGCACCCCTGGCCGAGCGGGCGAGCATGGTCTACAAGGGCACCTCCATCACGCGCGGCTCCGGGGCGGGCGTGGTCGTGGCCAGCGGGATGAACACCGAACTCGGCGGCATCTCGGCCCTCGTCGCCGGGGCCGAGGAGGAGCAGACGCCGCTCGAAAAGCGCCTCGACCGGCTCGGGCAGCGCCTCGTGGGGATCACGCTCGGCATCGCGGCGGTGGTGGCCGTCGTCGGCATCGCGGCGGGGCGCGAGCTGCGGCTCATGATCGAGACGGCGGTGGCGCTGGCTGTGGCCGCCATCCCCGAGGGGCTGCCCATCGTGGCCACCATCGCACTGGCGCGGGGCATGTGGCGGATGCTGCGGCGCAACGCCCTCATCCGCCGCCTCTCGTCCGTCGAGACGCTGGGCGCCACGGGCATCATCTTCACCGACAAGACGGGCACGCTCACCGAGGGCCGTATGACGGTGCGTCGCCTCGCGCTGCCCGGCGGCCTCGTGGACGTGACGACGGGCGACGACGGCGCGACCCGGTTCACGCGCGACGGGGAGCCCATCGACCCCGAGGCGTGGGAACCGCTGCGGCATGCCATCGAGGTGGCCGTGCTCTGCAACGACGCAGCCCTGGACGACAACGGCGAGGACGGCGACGGCGACCCGATGGAGGTGGCGCTACTCGCCCTCGGCCAGAAGGCGGGCCTGCCGCGCCCGGACCTGATCGATGGACGTCCAGAAGTGGAGCGTGACGCCTTCGACCGGGAGACGAAGAAAATGGCGACGGTGCACGATGCGGACGACGGCGTCTTCGTCGCCATCAAGGGCGCGCCCGGCGCCGTGCTGGACGTCTGCACCCACGTCGATGGAGAAGCGGGGCCGGAGCCGCTGGACGACGCGGCGCGCGAGCAGTGGCTCCAGCAGAACGCGGCGCTGGCGCGGGATGGGCTACGCGTGATCGCCCTCGGCTGCAAGCGCATGAGCAGCACGGACGGCGCCGTCTACGAAGACGTGCACTTTCTGGGCTTCGTCGGCCTCCTCGACCCGCCGCGCGCTGACATCGAAGCGGCCATCGACCGGTGCCAGGAGGCGGGCATCCAGGTCGTCATGGTGACGGGCGATCAGGAGGAGACGGCCCGCCACATCGCGCACGCCGTCGGCCTCGTGGACGACCCCGACGCGGCGGTGGTGCACGGCGCGGACCTCGGCGATCCGGACGCCATGAGCGGCGAGCAGCGGCGGCAGGTCCTGGAGGCGTCCATCTTCGCCCGCGTCAGCCCGGAGCAGAAGCTGCGCCTCATCGACCTGCACCAGGAGCAGGGCCACATCGTCGCCATGACGGGCGACGGCGTCAACGACGCGCCGGCCCTCAAGAGCGCCGACATCGGCGTGGCGATGGGCGAGCGCGGCACGCAGGTGGCGCAGGAGGCGGCCGACATGGTGCTGCGGGACGATGCGTTTCCGACCATCGTGGCCGCGGTGGAGCAGGGGCGCATCATCTTCGAGAACATCCGCAAGTTCGTCGTCTACCTGCTCTCCGGCAACGTGGGCGAGGTGCTGGCCGTGGCCCTGGCTGCGGTGGCGAGCGCGCCGCTGCCGCTGCTGCCGCTGCAGATCCTCTACCTCAACATGATCAACGACGTTTTCCCGGCGCTCGCGCTCGGCCTCGGAGGCGGCCACCGGGACGTGATGCAGCACCCGCCGCGCCCGTCCGACGAGCCGATCCTCACGCGCTACCACTGGGGCGAGATCGTGGGCTACGGCGTCGTCATCGCGGGCACCATCCTGGGAGCGTTTGCCCTGGCGTTCACGTGGCTAGAGA
>JAAAOL010000166.1 GCA_009908885.1 Bacteroidota bacterium
GCGGAGGCATAGGTCGGCAGGTCGGTTCTCAGGACAAGAACAGACCTACGGCCTATTGCTTTTGCATGCAAGTCCGCCAAAACCTGCACGGAGTGTTGAACACGAAGCTATACGGACATCGTCAGGCGAAAACGGTAAAACCCAAAACCCAAAACCCAAAACCCAAAACCCAAACTACTTTCCGCCGAAGAGCGAGAGCAGGCCGCCCGCCACGAACAGGATGACCCAGAGGAGGATGGGGCCGCCCTGGACCACCGCGATGACGCCGCCCACGAGGCAGCCCGCAGCGATGATGCTGCTGCGCAGGCCCGCCAGCGGGTGGTCGCGGCTCGTGTCGTTCATCTGCTCCTCCAGAAACTTGACGCCCGAGGACAGCAGTTGCGGCATCTGCACCAGCAGGTCGGCCATCTCCGGGGCGCTGCGCAGCAGTTCGCGGCTGATGGCCGTCGGGTTGAAGTGGTCGCGGAAGATGCGGGAGACGTGCTTGCGCGAGACGTCCGTCACGTTCAGCTCCGGCGCCAGGCGGCGGCCGACGCCCTCGTACGTCACCAGCGCCTTCACCATCAGCGTCATCTCGACGGGGAAGAAGATGCGGTAGCGCCCGCCCAGGCCCACCGACTCCAGGATGAGCGAGGCGATGGACAGATCGCCCGAGCGGGCATGCATCACGAAGCGCCGCGCCAGGTCGGTCACGGCCCGGCGGAAGCCCTCGGGGTCGCCGCCCTCACCCACCTTCGCCATCGAGACCAGGTAGCGGGCCGCGCTCTCCACGTCCTCGGTGACGAGGGCGTAGAAGTAGTACATCATGCGCCGCTTCGTCTTGCGCTCGAACCGGCCCACCATCCCCAGGTCGATGAAGCCGACGCGGACGGGCTGCTCGGGCCCCTCGCCGGGCAGGATCAGCAGGTTGCCCGCGTGCAGGTCGGCATGGAAGAAGCCGTGCTCGTACAGCATGCGGATGATGGCCTGCGCGCCCAGGTCGATGACGCGGGCGCGCTCCGCTTCGTTCAGGGTGTCCATCGCGTCCGAGCCGGGCTTGTAGCCGTCCAGAAACTCCATCGTCAGGACGTTCTCCGAGCTGCGATCCCGGTAGATCTCTGGAAAGACGATGCCGGGTTCGTCGGCGAAGTTGACGGTGAAGATCTCGGCGTTGTCCGCCTCGTAGGTGTAGTCCACCTCGCGGCGCGTGTAGGCGGCGAACTCGTCGGCCACCTGCTTGGGCTGGTAGCGCGGGATGAGCCACTGCAGGAAGCGGGCGACGAGGTCGAGCAGGGTCAGGTCGGACGTGATGACGTCGCGGATGCCGGGCTTGATGACCTTGACGACGGCCGCGGTGCCGTCCGTCAGCGTGGCGCGGTGCGCCTGGGCGATGGAGGCGGAGCCGAGCGGCTCGGGGTCGACATCGGCGAAGAGGGCGTCGAGCGGCTGTTCGAGGTCGCGCTCGATGATGCGGCGTACCTCCTCGAACGGAATCTCCGGCACGCGGTCGAACAGGTTGCTCAGCTCGTCGGTGACAGACGGCGGCAAGAGGTCCTCGCGGATGGCCAGCACCTGGCCCAGCTTGACGAACGTGGGGCCGAGGATTTCGAGGCGGCGGCGCAGCTGCTTGGGGAAGGGTAGCTCCCGGATCTCGCGCTGGGCGAACGGCTTGAGCAGGAACGCGGCGAGACGGGTGCCGGCCGACCGCAGGCCGCGGGTCCGCTCCGGCGGCAGGGCGCGCACGTAGGCCACCAGGCCGCCGATCAGCAGGCCGATGGTGTGCCGGTAGACGGTGAAGAAGCGCCGGAACGCGCCCTTGTACGGTGCCAGCGGGTCGAAGACGAACGGCAGTGGCTCCTCGAACGCCTCGTCTGTGCTTTCCATGTCGGCAGCCACCGCTGGCGATACAGGGGGCGTCGTTGCGGCGGCCTCCAGCGTGACGCCGTTACCCGACGGGTCGGGCAGGTCCTCCGGCGCGGGTTGCGGCGGAGGGGCCTCGGGCGGGGACGTGCGTTCCGGCTCCGGCATGGCATCGGGGCGCCCGCGCGGGACGCCACGGACGTCAGGAATAGATCGAGTCGATGAGGTCGCTGTACTTCTGCTTCACCACGCGCCGTTTCACCTTTAGCGTCGGCGTCAGTTCGCCCGCCTCCACGGAGAGCGGCTGCGGGATCACCTGGAATGCTTTGACCTGTTCCCAGTGGGGAAGGTTCTGATTCACCTCGTTCACGTCCCGCTGGATCAGGTCGCGCGCGTCCTCCCGCTGGATCAGATCCTCGTCCGACGCGTCGTCGGCGTCGAGGGCCAGGTGGTGCCGCAGGGCCGCCCGGTCCGGCACCAGCAGCGCCGCGCAGAACTTGCGGTCGTCGCCGATGACCATGGCCTGCTCGATGGTGCGCTGCGTCTCCAACTCGGCCTCGATGGGCTGCGGGGCGACGTACTTGCCCGTCGACAGCTTCAGCATCGACTTCTTGCGGTCGGTGATGTAGAGGTGGCCGTCCTCGACGTGGCCGATGTCGCCCGTGCGGAGCCAGCCGTCGTCCTGGAGTACCTCGGCGGTGGACTGGGGGCGTTTGTAGTAGCCCTGCATCACGTTGGGCCCGCGCACCACGATCTCGCCGTCGTCCGCGATCCGCACCTCCACGTCGGTGACGGGCGTGCCCACGGAGCCTGCGCGCAGGTCGCCTTTTTCGTAGACCGAGATGACGGGCGAGGTCTCCGTCATGCCGTAGCCCTGCCCGCAGAAGATGCCGATGGCGTTGATGAAGGTCATCACGCGAGGCGAGAGGGCCGCGCTGCCGCTGGTGATCCCCTGGAGGCGTCCGCCGAAGCGTTCGCGCAGCCGCTGGTAGACGAGCAAGTCGGCCAGGGCAAATTGCATCTGGTAGAAGGCCGACGGGGCCCCCTGCAATTCATACTGCTCGGCCAGCCCGACGGCCCACCGCAACAGGACGCCCTGGAGACCGTCGGACTCATCGGCGCGCTGCCGGATGCCCATGTACACCTTCTCCAGCAGGCGCGGCACGGTGGAGAAGTGCAGCGGGCGGACCGTCCGCAGATCCTCCAGGATCTCGTTGTAGTCCTCGACGAAGTAGATGGGATACCCGGCGTAGAGGTAGAGGATCGACAGCATCCGCTCGAAGACGTGGGAGAGGGGCAGGTACGAGAGCATCGCGCCCTCCTCGTCCTGCGAGAACGGAATGCGCTCCAGCGAGGCCCGCGCGTTCGAGGCGATGTTGTTGTGCGTCAGCATCACGCCCTTGGGCTTGCCCGTGGTGCCGGACGTGTAGACGAGCGAGGCCAGGTCGCCTGGCTGCACGGTGGCGCGGCGCTGCTCGAACAGGTTCGGCGTCTCGGCATCCTGCGCTGCGCCGCGTTCCAGCACGTCCTCGTAGGCGAGCATGCCGTCGCTGAACGTGCCGTAGAGCCCGATGGTCGTCTCCAGCGATGATACGTTCTCCGCGTGCGGGGCGAAGTGGTCGAATAGCGCCTCGGTCGAGACGACGTAGACCGACGCCTCGGCGTTGTTGAGGATGAACGCGATCTGATCGCCGGGCTGGGTGGCGTAGATGGGCACCGTCACGGCGCCGAGCGAGAGGACGGCCTGGTCGACGATGACCCAGCGCGTGCTGTTTTCGGCGTGCAGCGCCACGCGGTCGCCCTTGCGCACGCCGAGGGCGTACAGGCCCAGCGCGAACTGGCGGATCTGCCGCTGCACGTCGCGCCGCCCGGTTTCGGTCCATACCCTGTTGCGCTTGGTGGCGAGGCAGACGGCGTCCGGTGCCATCGTCGCGAGGCCTTCGTCGACGAGGCTGAAGAGCGTGCGCGGTGCGTAGGTCGGCATGGGGAGGGAGGAAGCGAAAGTTATCGGTTGCGCCCGTAGGCTTCGTGGCTGGAGACCCAGTCGAGCGATGAGATGGCGGCGGCGAGGGAAATCTCGCCCGCCAGCACGACGCCCGCCACGATCTCAGCCAACTTGTTCACCTTGCCCTTGCCGTAGCAGCCCAGCAGCTCCAGGCACTCGCGCTGCGTGGCCAGGCCCGTGCCGCCGCCGTAGGTGGCCACGATGAGCGACGGGATGGTGATGGAGATGTACAGGTCGCGCTCCGGCGTCAGCTCCGAGTAGATGACGCCCGCCGACGACTCGGACACGTTGGCCACGTCCTGCCCGGTGGCGATGAACATAGCCGTGATGCCGTTGGCCGAGTGCAGGCCGTTGTTGTTGGCGCCGGAGAGGAACGCGCCCACGTTGGCCACCTTGCCGTGGTAGTTCAGCGTGTCCGGGTCCACGCGCATGTGCTGGATGAGCGTGTCGCGCGGGATCGTGGCCTCCGCCGTGACGCGCTTGCCCCGCGTGCGCAGGATGTTGACCTGGCTGGCCTTTTTGTCCGTGGCGAAGTTGCTCTCCAGGTAGAAGTGCGGGATGTCGAAGGGCGAGTGGTCCACGATCCAGGAGCAGGCGGCGAAGGTGGCGCGGCCCACCATGTTCTGCCCGGCGGCGTCGCCCGTGGAGTAGTTGAAGCGGAGGTAGACGAACTTGTTCGACAGATACGTGTCGATGTAGAGCAGCTTGGCGATGCTGGAGGTCGACTCGGCCTCATCCGCGATGGTGTCGAAGTTCTCGTCGACCCACGCGGCGAAGTCGCGGGCGTCGCGGGCGTCCTTCATGACGAAGACGGGCGCGCGCTGCATGCAGTCGCCCACGACGGTGCACTTGACGCCGCCCGACAGGTTGAGCACTTTCATGCCCCGGTTGTAGGACGCCACGAGCGTGCCTTCGGCGGTGGCCAGCGGGATGAGAAACTCGCCCTGCGCGTGTTCACCGTTGATCGTCAGCGGCCCGGCGAAGCCGATGGGCACCTGCGCCACGCCGGCAAAGTGCTCGATGTTGCCCTGCGTGATGTGCGGGTCGAAGGAGTAGTGTGGGATGTGCTCCAGCTTCTTGCCCGTGAACTGCTCCACGAAGTCCTGCCGCGCGGTGATGGCCCCTTCGCCATAGTCGTCCGACCGGTCACGCGGAATGCGGACCTCGTCCTCTTTCTGCTCTTTGATGGCGTCTTCCACCGAGAGCGTCAGCTTGCCGAACGGCTTGGCGCGGAAGACCACCTCGATCTCGTGCTTGCCCGTCGGGAGCGGGTCCGTCTCGGCGTGGATGTCGAGCGTCTCGCGGAGGGGGAAGGCGATGGGCGACGCCTTGGAGACGTCGTCGGGGTGAAGCGTGGTGTCATCGAGCCGTATCCGGAGAGCGTCGCGCGGAATGGACCGATCGCCGATGCGGACGCTGAGCAGTTCGGACACTTCGGCGTCGCTCAGCCGGTTCTTGATCGAAAAGCGCACGCCGTGCTCGGTATTCTGCAAGCTGCCGAACGTGTAGAGCTGCTTGAGCAGCAAGCTGGGAACCATCTGTAGCATGGAGGAGCCTCTGGATGAGAATGATCGTCGCTATGCGCAGCCGCCTGGGAAAGCGGGACTGCTCGGGGGAGAATATACGAAACGTACCATACGTGACAGGCGGGGACCGTCCGGTGTCGGCTGGGACCTGCCTCCGCATTTCTTAAAATCTAGCGATAGCGGCGACAAATGAAAGCGGTTTTCTGATCGAGACGATATTTCCATCGGAGTCTCACGTCGCCCGGCCCGGCCCTGCTGTAACGAATCGGCGGCAGCGCCTCCGAACGAGGTGCCTGTTTCGTGCGTCCTGTTTCACCCATCCTTCTGCTTATGTCTACCACCTACGACGCCATCATCATCGGGTCCGGCCAGGGCGGCAACCCGCTGGCCCACAAGCTGGCCGATGCGGACTGGTCCGTCGCCCTCGTCGAGCGCGAGCACCTGGGCGGCACCTGCATCAACTACGGCTGCACGCCCACCAAGACGATGGTGGCGAGCGCCCGCACGGCCCACGTCGCCCGCCGCGCGGCAGATTTCGGGGTACACGTCGGGCCGGTCGGGGTGCGGATGGAGGAGGTCGTGGCCCGCAAGAACGAGATCGTCCGGCAGTGGCGGCAGAGCCAGCACAGCGCCGTCGAGGAGCGCCCCACGCTCGACCTATACAGCGGGCACGGGCGCTTCACCGGCCCGCACACCATTG
>JAAAOL010000272.1 GCA_009908885.1 Bacteroidota bacterium
CGCGTATCCTGGACCGGCTGGGCCTGAACATGAGCGCCACGTACTCGCCCTACGCTACCGACTCGACCGGGCGCGCCATCGACGACTACGTGTTCTCATTGCGCAGCGTCCGCCTGGCCCGGCTCACGAGCCTGCGCGTCACCGGCGACTTCGCCGTGCGCGGTGGCCAGGGCGCTGGAGCGGGCCTCGGCCCTGCGTCGGGTCGGGGCGCTGGCGTTGGGTCGGGTCCGTTCGGCGGGAGCCGGAGCACCTTCGGAAACCGAGACCCCTTCGGCTCCACCGACTTTGCCACCGACACCCAGCCGACGAACTTCGCCATCCCGTGGTCGCTCAACCTGAGCTTTACCTATGCCGTCAATCGCTTCGGCACCTCGTCCAACCGGACCCTGACGCTCAACTCCAGCTTCGATTTCAGCCTCACCCCGCGGTGGCGCATTCAGGGCAACACCGGCTACGACTTCGAGCAGAAGGAACTCGTCACCACCCGCCTCCTCTTCCTCCGCGACTTCGAGTGCTGGGAGATGTCGTTCAGCTGGGTGCCGTTCGGCGACTTTCAGCAGTACGGCTTCGATCTCCACGTGAAAAGCGGCAAGCTGCGGGATCTGCTGCGCATCCGTCAGCCGCGCTCCGAGCTTCGCGACCGCTTCGGCGATGCGTTCTGACGGGACCCTCAGATCGTGCAAAGCGCTTTTCTTCGACGGCCCTTAATCCCCGCTTGAAGGAAATTTGCCTCGCTGTTGCATCCTCGGAGGCCGTCAGACGTACGGATGCCTTCGAAACGGGATACTCCGCTATCGCCCGGCTGGACGCCTGATCGTTCCGTGAACGTCACGCGAGCCCGGTGCGCTCTTGCGTATTCCACGGCACTGGCGGGTATAACCCTAGGAGACGGCGCGGCTCCTCACAGCTGCGTCGCCACGACCTTCGAATTGATTGGGGCATCCTTTCCAGCCCCTTTTCCATGACACAGACCCCTCTGCAATGGATGAAGCGGAAGATCCGCTCCCGGCGCACTGGCGATGAGCGGGACACGCTCAGCGACCGCCTGCTGGCCGAGCGACTCTACCGCACGTTCGAAAATGCCCCCGAGGCCGCACAGGTGCGGGGGATTCACTTCTACGTCCACAACGGGATGGTGACCATCTACGGCACCGTCCGGCATGAGGAGAATCAGGAAGAGCTATCCGCCCGTATTCGCGAGATTCCGGGCGTCAAAGGGGTCGTCGAGCACGTTCAGGTCGTCGAGCCCTATCACCAGGAATTGCGCGTCGAGCCCGAACTGACCGCCCGGCCCTAGCCGGACATCACCCAGGCATTATCGACCCGGTTGAACCCGAGGTATTCGTAGTAGCCAGCCGAGATGTCTGAATCGCGGAGAAGCAGCTCCGTGCCCTCGCACCGCTCCAGGATCTCGCTGATGAGCGTCTTGCCGACCCCGAGCCGCTGCACGTCGGGCTCGACCGCCAGGTCGCAGAGGTAACTGTACAGCACGCCATCGGTCAGCACCCGCGCGATGCCGACGAGGTCGCCGTCGTTCCAGGCCGTCAGGACGAGCGATGCGTTTTCGAACATGGACCAGACCTTCTTCGGGTTGCGCACGGGACGCAGAAGCGGGGCGCGCCGATACAGGGTCATGATCCGGGACGGCGTGAGGCCGTCGAGCCCGTCGCGAATGGACAGGCTGTCGATTTGAGGTGTGGCGCTGTCGAGTGGTGACGCCATAACGCAGCAGGGATTGGATGACAGAGGACGTTCTTTACGGCGGGCACGTGGTGCGGTTCAGAAGGAGACCCTCGGCTATTCGCGATCGACCCATCGCCACTGCGTCGCGTCGAGCCGAACCGTCGCGGACGGCACTTCGTCCGGGCCGACGAAGGCGCGCAGGGACGTCGTCGCCGTCTCGACCCACCACTCGGCGTGCGTGCCGAGGAACTGATGCGAGCGCAGGGTGCCCTGAATCCTGCCGTCCGGCGAGGGCCGCAAGTGTTCGGGACGGACGACGAGGACTTTCCCCTCCGGCGCGGCCTCGTCCCCGATGATGCGATCCATCGTGGCGGGATCCTCGATCAGATTGCTGCCGCCCAGAAAGCGCGCCACGAACGCACTCTCCGGACGCCGGTAGAGATCCTGCGGCGTGCCGACCTGCATGATGCGCCCGGCCTGCATCACCGCCAGCCGGTCGGAGAGCGCCAGGGCCTCCTGCTGATCGTGGGTGACGTACAGACTCGTCGTCCCGAGTTCGTGCTGCAGGACCTTCAACTCACGCCGCGTCTGCTCCCGCAGGGCGACGTCCAGGTTGGACAGCGGTTCGTCGAAGAGCAGCACGTCCGGCTCGACGGCCAGGGCGCGGGCCAGCGCCACGCGTTGCTGCTGCCCGCCCGAGAGCTGCGTCACGGGCCGATCCATCAGCGCTTCCATCCCGACCCGCGCCAGGGCTGCGCGAACACGCTCCGTCCGGGCCCCGGATGCTACCCTCCGCACCCGAAGTCCGTACGCGACGTTCTCCTCCACGGTCATCGTCGGGAAGAGCGCATAGCTCTGGAATACCATCGCCGTGGGCCGGGCCTGCGGCGCGCGATCGGTCACCTCCGTACCGCCGATCCAGACCTGCCCGGCGTCCGGCGTCTCGAAGCCAGCAACCAGGCGAAGGAGCGTCGTCTTGCCACAGCCGCTGGGGCCGAGCAGGGAGAAAAACTCGCCCGGCTCGACCTCCAGCGTCACCTGATCGGCCGCCGTCGTCGCGCCGAAGCGTTTCGTTACCCCCTCCAGCCGCACCGCCGATGACGATGCCGCCGGAGCCGATCGGGACGACCTGGAACGGGCAGTTGCAGACGACACGCGGGAGGTCCGGTAGGTCTGACAGTACGGTTAGGCCAGCGCCTGCGTGACTTTTTCAGCGGCTTCCTTCAGCAGGATGGCAGACTGGATCGTGATGTCGCTCTCTTCGATGATCTGCTTGCCTTCTTCGGCGTTCGTGCCCTGCAGGCGGACGATCAGCGGCACGTCGATGTCGATGTTGCTGGCCGCCTCCACGACGCCGGTCGCCACGCGGTCGCAGCGGACGATGCCTCCGAAGATGTTGACGAGGATCGCCTCCACGTGCGGGTCTTTGAGGATGATGCGGAAACCCGCCTCGACGGTCTCCGCGCTGGCGCTGCCGCCCACGTCGAGGAAGTTGGCCGGTTCACCGCCGGCGAGCTTGATGATATCCATCGTCGCCATGGCGAGACCGGCGCCGTTGACCATGCAGCCGACGTTGCCGTCCAGCTTGATGTAATTGAGAGAGTGCTCGCTGGCTTCGACTTCGAGGGGATCTTCCTCGTGGATGTCGCGCAATTCGGCCAGATCGGGGTGGCGATAGAGTGCGTTGTCGTCCAGGTTGATCTTGGCATCGACGGCCACCACGTCACCCGCCTCGGTAAGGACCAGCGGGTTGATCTCGGCGAGGGTGGCGTCGCTCTGGCTGTAGGCCGTGTACAACGCGGTGACGAATTTCGCCGCCTGCTTCATCGCCGTGCCCTCGAACCCGAGCGCAAAAGCCACGCGGCGGGCCTGGTACGGACGGATGCCCGCGTTCGGCTCGATCCATACCTTGACGATCTTCTCCGGCGTCTCTTCGGCCACCGTTTCGATCTCGACGCCGCCCTCGGTGGACGCCATGATGACGTCCTGGCTCTTCTGTCGATCCAGCGTGACGCCGACGTAGTACTCCTTGGCGATGTCGACCGCATCAGCGATGAGTAGCGAGCGCACCCGTTGGCCATCGGGGCCGGTCTGGTGGGTGACCAGATTCATCCCCAGGATGTCGTCCGCCGTCGCCCGCACCGCGTCGAGGCCCTCGGCCAGCTTCACGCCGCCGCCCTTGCCGCGACCGCCCGCGTGGATCTGCGCCTTGACGACGAAGGTGTCGGAGCCGTGCTCCTCCTGCATCGCCTGCGCCACCGCGACGGCCTCATCGACCGAGCGCGCCACGCGGCCCGGCTGCATCGCCACGCCGTGCTGTTCGAGAATGTCTTTCGCCTGATATTCGTGCAGTTTCATAGTCGTCGTGTTGGGGGTGAACAGTTCGCCGCGCACAAGGTACACGACACGCCCGTAAAGAATCTACCAAAACGCGGTAAAGGTCCGCCGGACCCAGCGTCGTGACGATGCGGTCCGCCGTGTACCCGCCGCCTCCCGGTCTTTTTCCACTCGCCCGTGACCACGTTCGACTGGCATATCATCCGGCGGCTCGTGACGGGCTACGTGTTTCTGATCGTCGCGCTGATCGTCTTTTTCATCCTGCTCCATTACCTGGAGTACATCGACGACTTCCTGGACCGGGGGGCGACGATGCGCGAGGTGTTTCTGGTCTACTACCCGAGCTATATCCCGGAGATCGTACGCCTCATCTCCCCGCTGGCGCTCTTCCTGGCGTGCGTCTACCTCACCGGCAAGCTGGCGCAGGAGCTGCAGTTGGTGGCCTTGCAGACGAGCGGCGTCTCGCTGTACCGCCTCCTGCTGCCGTACCTCCTCGTCGGCCTCACCGTGACGGGCGCGATGCTGTGGTTCAACGGCTGGGTGGTCCCGGTGACGAACCGCACCGTGCTGGAGTTCGACCAGAAGCACCTGAAGGACGCGCCGCGCCGCATCGACGTGAGCAACCTGCACCGGCAGCATCGGCCCGGCGTGCTCGTGACGGTGCGCTACTATGACCGCCGCGACTCGGTGGCCCACCACGTCTCGCTCCAGCAGTTCGACGGCGGACGGCGGCTCGTGGAACGGATCGATGCGCCGAGGATGACGTGGGTCGACTCGCTCCAGGTCTGGCGACTGCGCGATGCCACGATCCGCTCGTTTGCAGAAGGACAGCCCGAACGACGGCGGCGGGTCGCTACGCTGGATACGTCGCTGGTCGTCTACCCGCGCGACCTGGCGCGGACCGAGCGCGACGTGCAGGCCATGACCATCCCCACGGCCGCCGAATACGTGGATGCCCTCCGGCGATCCGGGGCGGGCAGCCTCGGACGCCCGCTCGTCCACTTCCACAGCAAATTCTCGTATCCCTTCGCCAACCTGATCCTGGTCCTCATCGGCGTGCCGCTGGCCGCCGTACGACGCCGTGGCGGACAGGCCGTGCAACTCGGCCTCGGGCTGCTGACAGCCTTCGCCTACCTCGCCCTGCAGAAGCTCACCGAGCCGTTCGGCTACGCGGGCGACGTATCCCCGCTCCTCGTCGCCTGGCTGCCCCACGCGACGTTTCTCCTGGTCGCAATGGGGATGCTGGTGCAGGCTCGGAAGTAGCACGACGTGACGCGGGACGTCGCGTTTACGCCTCCCCCGCCGTCCCGCCGAACTGGATGTGCTGCCCCGGTGCGGAGCGTTCCTCGATGGTGCCGTGCGCCTGCTCGTAGCGGTTGATGTTGTCCTCCAACGCGCGGAGCAGGCGGCGGGCGTGCTGCGGGGTGACGATGATGCGACTCTTGACGCGGGCCTTCTGGACGCCCGGCACCACGCGGATGAAGTCGAGGATGAACTCCTCGGGCGAGTGGGCGATCATCACGAGGTTCGAATACACGCCCTCCGCCGTCTCTTCGTCGAGTTCGATGTTGAGTTGATTCTGGCCGGTCTGCGGATCGGTCTGTGCCATGAGGTCGGGGTGGGTAAAATCGATGCGAAGAAAGAGAGCGCGGAGCGGTCAGGAGCCCGCCGGGATGCCGCCGGTGCCGTTGCGATTGCCCGCACTGCGGCTGGCCCCGGCAAGGGCGCTGATGAGGTCCGTCTTGGTGATGATCTGGTACTGGCCGGGGGTGTCCGTCTCGGTGAGGACAGCGCCTGAGCCCTGCTCCAGATAATCGGACAGATGATCCAAATGCAAGGAGCGAGGCACGATAGGGAACGGATCGCGCATGATCTCGCTGACGGCGAGGTCGCGTGCGGTCGGCTCCTCGATGAGGCGATTGAGGATGAGCGACTCGGTCAGGCTGCCGACGACCTCGGTCTCGTCGATCACCGGAAGCTGGGAGATGCCGTGCTCCGTCATCCGCCGGATGGCGACAGCCAGCGTATCATCGGGCGCGACGGCGACC
>JAAAOL010000143.1 GCA_009908885.1 Bacteroidota bacterium
CGGGGCAGAGTGGGTCGGTCTGCCGACGAAATCCGCGTGGTGCAGAATGGCTTCGATCCGGAAGATGTGGCGGCGGTCACGGCTGCGCCGCCTGCCGATCGGTTCATGCTGACGCACGTCGGTTCTCTCTATGCGTCGCGCAATCCGGTCGGGCTGTGGCGTGCTTTGTCCCGGCTGCGCGGGCAAGGAGCGATTCCCCGGTTGCGCCTCCGTCTCGTCGGGTCGGTAGCGCCGAGCGTGCATGAGGCTCTCGCGCATCATGGGCTGACGGGCATCACCACCCACGTCCCGTACGTGCCCCACGAGGACGCCGTCGCGGCGATGCAGCGCGCGCATCTGCTGCTGCTCTCGATCGAGGCCTTCCGGTACGATGACGGCATGATTACGGGTAAGCTGTACGAATACCTCGCGTCGGGCCGCCCGGTGCTCGGACTCGGTCCCCCGTCGGGAGATGCCGCCGATCTCCTCCAGCGCACCGGCGGTGGGCAGATATGGGCCCGCGACGACGTGGATGCCATCGCCGCCGACGTGCTGGAGCACTACGCCGCCTGGGAGGCCGGGACGCCCCGAGCGGGCGCGCCTGCGGATGCGTTGACCCCACTGACGCGGCAGGCGCAAACCGGCATCCTGGCCGAGGTGCTGGACGATGCCGCAGCGATGCAGACGGTCCGAAGCGGGGGAGGTGCGTGATGCGTATCTGTACCGTCGTCGGAGCGCGGCCCCAGTTCATCAAGGCCGCCGTGGTCAGCGCCGCCCTGCGGGAAGCGGGGTGTGCCGAGACGCTGGTGCATACCGGCCAGCACTACGACGCCGGGATGAGCGCAGTCTTTTTCGAGGAACTGTCGATCCCGGCGCCTGCCGTCAATCTGGGCGTCGGCTCCGGGACCCATGCGCAGCAGACCGGCGCAACGATGACGCGGCTGGAAGCGTTCGTCGACGAGGAGGGACCGTTCGACTGGATGCTGGTCTATGGCGACACGAACAGCACGCTCGCCGCGACGCTGGTGGCGGCCAAGCTTCCGGTGCCGCTGGCCCACGTCGAGGCCGGGCTGCGCTCCTTCAACCGTGCCATGCCCGAGGAAGTCAACCGCATCGTGACCGACCGCCTGGCGACGCATTGCTACTGCCCGAGCCCGGCGGCTATCGACAATCTCGCCGAGGAAGGCATCACCGACGGCGTCTTTTTCACCGGCGACGTCATGTATGATGCCCTGCTCCGCTACCAGCCGGTCGCCCGCAAGCGCTATCCTGTCGACAACATCGTGCCGTATGGGGCGGGAGAATACGTGCTCATGACGCTGCATCGCGCCGAGAACGTCGACCACCCGGACCGGCTCCAGCACATGATGGACAATCTGGAGGTAGTGCCGTGGCCCATCGTCTGGCCGCAGCACCCGCGAGCGAAGGCACGCCTGGACGCTTTCGACGTCGCCGTGCCGGAACGCGTGCACGTCATCGAACCGGTGAGTTATCTGGAGATGCTGTCCCTGCTGGACGGCGCGCGTCTGGTGCTGACCGATTCCGGCGGCGTGCAGAAGGAAGCCTACTGGTCGCGCTGCCCCTGCATCACCCTCCGCTCCGAAACCGAGTGGGTCGAGACCGTCAAGGCCGGATGGAATACGGTCGTCGGGGCCGATCGGGAGAAGCTCGTGCAGGCCTTGGAGCACGTTCCGGAGACACCGCCCCAGCCGCACTACGGTGACGGAGACGCCGCCGCCACCATCGCCGCGCTGCTGAGGCGCGGGCCAACCTCGTCCTCGTCCACCTGATGCCGACCGATATGCGCGTGCTGGCCTGGCCGCTGGAGAGCCGCCTCGGCAATCCGTACACCCGGCTGCTGTACGGGCCGATGCGGCAACGGGGCGTCACCGTGGACGAGTTCATCCCCCGCCGCGTGTTGACGGGCGACTACGACGTGTGGCACATGCACTGGCCCGACGGCGGCTTCAACACAGCGCCCCCATCGACGGCCTGGATCAAGGCGTTCGGGCTGGTAGGGCTCGTCGAGACGGCCCGGATGCGCGGCATCCGGCTGGTGTGGACGGTGCACAACCTGGGCGCCCATGAGACCCGGTATCCGACGCTGGAACGGGCCTTCTGGGCCTACTTGACGCGTCGCCTCGATGGATGGGTCAGCCTGAGCGAGGCCGGACGCGCCGTCGCGGAGAAAACCTTTCCGGCCTTGCGCGCCCGCCCATCGGTCGTGATTCCCCACGGTCATTACCGCGACGTGTACCCGGATGCGGTCACCCGCGAGGAGGCGCGATCGTGGCTCGGCATCGACCACGACCGACCGCTGATCGCTCACGTCGGCGCACTACGTCCGTATAAAAACGTCCCGCATCTCATCCACACCGCTCGGCAACTCGACCGCAAGGTGCACCTCGTCGTGGCCGGGCGTCCCCAGACGGACGGTCTGGCCCGAGAGCTTCGGGAAGCGGCGGGGAACGACCCGCGCATCCGGTTGGATCTGCGGTTCATTCCGACGGACGAGGTGCAGTATTATCTGCGGGCCGCGGATCTCGCAGTGCTCCCGTACACCGATATTCTCAATTCCGGCAGTGCCCTGCTGGCGCTCTCGTTCGACTGTCCCGTGCTGCTGCCCCATCGGGGCGCGATGGGCGAGCTTCAGGCGCAGGTCGGGGACACCTGGGTGCGAACGTACGAGGGGCCGCTGACGCCCGCCGCCCTGCAAGCGGCACTCGACTGGGCGCGGCTGAAGGAGCGCTCATCCCGTGCACCGCTGGACGATCTGAGTTGGGAGGCGCTGTCCCGGCGGACGCTGGCGTTCTACCGACGGGTCTGCGGCCCAACCGACTGAGCGAGCCGATGCCGGGCAGGCGTGCCACGTTGATCGAAGCCGCACCTCAGCCCTCGGCGTCTCCCAACGTACGCAACAATGGCCCGGCCTCCTCGTCGATGAGGCGGCGTTCGTCCGGGTCGAGAGCGGACTGCCAGCGTCCGATGGACCGGGTGTGGCCGTCGGCGAGGGCTGAGAGAAGCTGTTCGCGTGTGTCCGGGCGATGTAGGTCCAGGAAGTCGAGCACCCGGCCCACCTCAGCGTCGGGCGTGCGCATCAGGGTTTCGTAGCGCACCTCCAGGTAGGCGTCGGGGACGCGCGCCGCGGCTGCACGGGCCGCTTCGACGTGGCGGCGCCAGTCCCAGATGCAGCGGTGCAGGTCCGTCGTCTCTTCATATTCGTCCGTCCGGTCCCGCTCGATCCAGAAGCGCGGATAGGGGCCGTACGGGTAGCCCCCCGGTTCATATTGGTCGCCTCCTGCGGACTCGGCGCGCACCCACTGTTGGTTGCGGCGGGAGAGGGCCGCATCTCGACCATCGCGGATGATGTGGAGGAAGCGGGCGCCCTCGAAGGTGTCGGCCAGGAAGGGCATGATGAAGCAGTTGCGCGGCGTCTTCTCCACGAAGCGCAGGTCCGGATCGCCCCCGAGGCGCATCAGCCAGGCATAGGTCGTCCGGTAGAGGCGCTGGGCGGCAGGCCGGGACCAGCGCTCCTCGTACACGTAGCGCGCGGCGGCCTTCGTCAGGATCGGCTCGAAATGGTAGGAGAGGTCCGGCAGCTGCGCCAGGCAGTCGCCGAGGAAGGTCGTACCGGACCGCGGTGCGCCGACGAGGAAGATCGGTCGGTCGAGGTTCGGGGCGAGGAAGGCGCGCAGCCGTTTCGCGGTCCACGGACGCGAGGAGGGGAGGTAGAAGCGGCGGCTGATGATCGCCGTCTCCAGTACCCAGCGCCACAGGTTATACCAGCGGATCTCTTTCGTGGGCGGGCGGGCCATGCAGGGAGCGTAGTCGAAGAAGCAGGGGAGGCGGGTCCAAGATAACGCCGACGCGGCAGATGGTTCGGCGCCGAGAGAACCGGGCGGCAGGTCCAGCCGTGAAAAGAGCCACCCCGACCTCAAAGGCCTCCCTGTACGCCGTGGAACTGCCCAACATGCCATCGGATGATGCGTCCTTCCTGGACCGCATGCGCGAACGCTTTCTGCGGGACCCGACGGACAGTCACAGCGACGAGCCCGAGCAGAAGTGGATCGCCATCACGGTCTGCATCCTGATCGCTCTGCTGCTCTGGTTCACCCTCACGATGCAGGAATCCTACACGGCCTCGTTCGATCTTCCGACCCGTATCGTCAACCTCCCGGCGGACACAGCCCTCACGGAGCTCCCGCCGAGGCGCGTGCGGGTGCAGGTCAGTGGCGAGGGGTTTCAGCTGCTCCAGTTGCGCTACAACCCGACGCCCGTCCCCATCAACGCTGCGGTCGACCAGGTGGACCTGGAGGCCATCGGCACGCAGTTGCCCAAGGGGCTCGAACTCCAAAATGTGAGTCCCCGTCAGTTCGATCTTCGGAAAGAGCCCCGGATTACGCGGCAGATTCCCATCCGGCTGGACAGCCGCATCGTGACGCCCGAGACGTACGATTTGATGGCTCCGCCCCAGCTCTCGCCCGACAGCGTGGTCGTATCGGGAGCCCGCTCGATCGTGGAGCGCCTGAGCACGTGGCCGACGGAGCCGCTCACGGTCCAGTCCTTGCGCGACTCGCTCGTGACCCGCGTGGCGCTCAAAGACACCCTCGACGGGCTCGTGCAACTCGTCAGCACGTCCTCGACGCGCGTGACGACCGTGTCGCGTCCCTTTACCGAAGGCAGCCGCGAGATCGACGTGGAAGTGACCGGTGTGCCCACCACCCAGCGGGTCGTTCGCCTCGATCCGTCTACCGTGAAGGTCCGCTACCGGGTGCCGCTCGCGCAGTACGAAGCGGCGCAGCAGGCCCCAGACTTCTTCGCGACGGTTGCCTACGAGGAGATCCGAGCCGACACTACAGGCCGGATCCGCCCGGAGGTCCACTTGCCCAACGATCTGACCCTGCGTGACGTGGCGGTCATCCCGCCCGTGTTGGGCTATTTCGAGGTGCTGGTGGACGAACAGTAGTCGGCCTCGCCGCCCTCCACCGCGGGGAAACGTGCGTCACAGGCACGAGTACATGTCCGCCCCGCCGCTTTCGCCCCACCGCCACCTCCGATGCCTTCATGCTCGACCTTGCGCTGGCCGTATGCTGCAGCCTGGCCATCGGCATGATTTTCAAGGTCGCCGGTCAGCGCAATTTCGACCGGATCGCGCTGTTGACGACGAACTACCTGGCCGCCGTGGTCCTGGCATCGGTGCTGCTGGCGGCGGGTGTGGAGGAGACGGCGGGCGGGCTGACGGCGAGCCGCGAGTTGCTGGCCCTCGGCGTGACGACGGGCGCGCTCTTCATCGCCGGGTTTTTCATCTACGCCCTCGCCACGCAGGTCGCCGGCATGTCGCTCGCCGTCGGCGTCATGCGGGTGTCGGTCGTCATCCCGTTTCTGGCGTCCTGGGTCATCTGGAACGAAGTGCCGACGCCCGCGCAGGGCCTCGGGCTGGTGCTGGCGGGGGTTGCGTTTTTTATGATCGCCCGGCGGGATGCGGCGGCGGTGCAGGAAGCGCCGGACGTGGCGGACCTAGGGACTCCTTCTGATGTGAATGCGACGGCTGCGCATAGTGCTTCCTCGGGCGTCCGCGTGTTCGCCGTGCTGGGACTCTTGTTTTGCGCGGGGGGCATCGTGGATGTCTTTATGAAAACCTTCGACGAACACTTCGCCGCGACGAACAGCCGGGCCCTCTTTTTGCTCATGGTGTTTGGCGTAGCCTTCCTGATCGGCTTCGGCATCGTGCTCTGGCGGGGACTCCTGCGCGGGCAGTGGCCGGAACGAGCCACACTGGCCTGGGGCGTGCTGCTGGGCGTGACCAACTACGGCTCCGTCGAGTTCATCCTGCGGGCCATCCGGCAGCTGTCGGGGCCGTTCGTGTTTCCGGCCAACAACATCGCGCTCGTCATCGGGGCGGCCCTGCTGGGTGTCTTTTTCTGGCAGGAGCGGCTGACGCTGCTCAACTGGGGAGGATTGGGTCTCGCTGCCGTCGCCCTCGTATTGCTCAATCTGTGAGGCAGGGAGGTGCTGCATGACGAAATCATGGATACGTGGGCTGGCTGGCCTCCTGGTGCTCGTCCTCGTGGCCGC
>JAAAOL010000275.1 GCA_009908885.1 Bacteroidota bacterium
CTCGACGAGCGTGGCATCATCCGCGTCGGCGCCGAGGTGACGGCGGGCGACATCATCGTCGGCAAGATTACGCCGAAGGGCGAGACCGACCCGACGCCGGAAGAGAAGCTGCTGCGCGCCATCTTCGGCGACAAGGCCGGCGACGTGAAAGATGCCTCCCTGAAGGCGCCTCCCGGCATGAAGGGCGTCGTCATCGACACCAAGCTCTTCAGCCGCCGCAAGCTGGATCCCGCCACCAAGAAGCGCGAGCAGCAGCGCCTCAAGGACATCGAGCAGGCGCACGTACGCAGCCTCGTCAACCTGAACGAGCAGTTCTGGGAGAAGCTCTTCAACCTGATCGAGGGCAAGACGTCCGCCGGAATCGAGACGCGCGAGGGCGTGGTCGTCGTGACCGAGGGCGCCGAGATCACCCAGGATGACTTCGAGGAGGTCGCGCCCATCCAGCTGCAGGGACGGATTCCCTACACAGAGGATGAGGACACCAACGAGAAGGTGCGCAAGCTGCTGCGCAACTACCGGAAGATCTTCAACCGGATCGAAGGCGAGGCCAAGCGCGAGAAGCACCGCGTGCAGATGGGCGACGAACTGCCGCCCGGCATCGTGCAGCTCGCGAAGGTCTACGTCGCCAAGAAGCGCAAAATCCAGGTGGGCGACAAGATGGCCGGACGCCACGGCAACAAGGGCGTCATCGCCAAGGTGGTGCCGGTCGAGGACATGCCGTTCCTCGATGACGGCACACCGGTCGACATCGTCCTGAACCCGCTGGGCGTGCCCAGCCGCATGAACCTGGGTCAGATCTACGAGACGCTCCTCGGCTGGGCCGGGGACAAGCTCGGGACCAAGTTCGCCACGCCGATCTTCGACGGGGCGACGATGGACATGATTCACGAGAAGATGCGCGAGGCCGGTCTCCCGCAAGACGGGCGGACCCAGCTTTACGACGGCTACACCGGCGAGCCCTTCGACCAGAAGACGACGGTCGGCCAGATCTACATGCTGAAGCTGAGCCACCTGGTCGAGGACAAGATCCACGCGCGCTCCATCGGGCCGTACAGCCTCATCACGCAGCAGCCGCTGGGTGGTAAGGCGCAGTTCGGCGGGCAGCGACTGGGCGAGATGGAGGTCTGGGCGCTCTACGCCTACGGCGCCGCCAACACGCTCCAGGAGATGCTGACCTACAAGTCCGATGACGTGCAGGGCCGCTCGAAGGCCTACGAAGCCATCGTCAAGGGCGAGAACATGCCCGAGCCTGGCGTGCCGGAGAGCTTCAACGTGCTCGTCCGCGAACTCCAGGGCCTCGGCCTGGAAGTTAATCTCGACTAGCGATTTTGGATTTTAGGTTGGGGATTAGGACGCGCATGTCCTGAACGGCATGCTACTCCGAAGCCCCTGATCTGGAATCTCCAAATCGAAAATCCAAAATCCTAAATCCCCAATTGATATATGCCGTTCGGAAAGACGACTCAGATCAAGAAGGACTTCTCGAAGATGACCATCAGTCTCGCCTCTCCGGAGGCGATTCTGGAGCGGTCGTACGGAGAGGTTCTCAAGCCCGAGACGATCAACTACCGGTCTTTTAAGCCGGAGAAGGATGGGCTCTTCTGCGAGAAGATCTTCGGCCCGGTCAAGGACTGGGAGTGCCACTGCGGCAAGTACAAGCGGATCCGGTACAAAGGTATCATCTGCGACCGTTGTGGCGTGGAGGTCACGCAGAAGAAAGTACGGCGCGAGCGGATGGGCCACATTACCCTGTCCGTGCCGGTCGTGCACATCTGGTTCTTCAAGACGCTGCCCAACAAGATCGGCTACCTGCTGGGTCTCAAGTCGAAGGACCTGGAGAAGGTCATCTACTACGAGAACTACGTCGTCATTCAGCCCGGCTGCGCCGAGCGCCTGGGCGTGCAGCGCAAGCAGCTGCTGACGGAGGAGGAGTACTTCAACGTCCTCTACCAGATTCGGGAGGACAACAACCGACTCAGCGACGACGACCCCGAGAAGTTCGTCGCCGTGATCGGCGGCGAGGCGGTCGAGACGATGCTCAAGCAGCTCGATCTCGAACGCATCTCGCACAAGCTGCGCTACCAGGTCAAGACGGAGACGAGCCAGGCCCGCAAGGCGCGAGCGCTCAAGCGGCTGAACGTGGTGGAAGCCTTCCGCGATGCCAACAGGCGCATAGACAACAAGCCGGAGTGGATGGTGCTGCGCGTCATCCCGGTGATCCCGCCGGAGCTGCGGCCGCTCGTCCCGCTCGAAGGCGGCCGGTTCGCCACGAGCGACCTGAACGACCTGTACCGGCGCGTCATCATCCGCAACAACCGCCTCAAGCGCCTCATTGACATCAAGGCGCCCGAGGTGATCCTGCGCAATGAGAAGCGCATGCTGCAGGAGGCGGTCGACTCGCTCTTCGACAACAGCCGCAAGGCCAACGCGGTGCGCTCGGATAGCAACCGCGCCCTCAAGAGCCTCAGCGACATGCTGAAGGGCAAGCAGGGCCGCTTCCGCCAGAACCTGCTGGGCAAGCGCGTCGACTACTCGGGGCGTTCCGTGATCGTCGTCGGTCCGGAACTGGAGCTGCACCAGTGCGGCCTGCCCAAAGAGATGGCGGTCGAGCTGTTCAAGCCGTTCATCATCCGCAAGCTCATCGAGCGCGGCATCGTCAAGACGGTCAAGAGCGCCAAGAAGGTGGTCGACCGGCGCACGGCGGACGTGTGGGACATCCTGGAAAAAGCCATCCAGGGGCGGCCCGTGATGCTCAACCGCGCGCCGACGCTGCACCGCCTCGGCATTCAGGCCTTCCAGCCAGTACTCACCGAGGGCAAGGCGATCCAGCTCCACCCGCTGGTCTGCACGGCCTTCAACGCGGACTTCGACGGTGATCAGATGGCCGTCCACGTGCCGCTGGGCCACGAAGCCAGCCTGGAAGCATCGGTGCTGATGCTCTCCTCGCACAACATCTTGAGCCCGGCTCATGGCGGTCCCATCGCCGTGCCGACGCAGGACATGGTCCTCGGCCTCTACTACATGACCAAGTCGAAGTCCGGCGAGCGCGGCGAGGGCAAGCGCTTCTCCTCGTTTAGCGAGGTGCGCCAGGCGTACGATCAAGGCATCGTCGATACGCACGCCAAGATCGAGGTGCGCTCGGACGAGGGAGAGATCCTAGAGACGACCGTCGGGCGCGTGCTCTTCAATGAGGCCGTGCCGAAGGGCGTCCCGTACACCAACGAGGTGCTCACCAAGAAGAACCTGCGCGGCATCATCGGGCGCGTGCTCAAAGCGACCGACTTCCCCCGCACTGCCGAATTCCTCGACAGCATCAAGCGGATGGGCTTCGAGAAGGCCACGACTGCGGGCCTCACCTTCTCCCTGGCGGACATCATCGTGCCGGACGCGAAGGAGAAGCTCATCAACGAGGCAAGCCAGGACGTGAAGCAGGTCCATGGCAGCTACGACATGGGCTTCATCACCGACAACGAACGCTACAACCGCGTCATCGACATCTGGACGAGCACCAACAACAAGGTGTCGGACGCGCTCTACAACACGCTCAAGGAGCACCAGCAGGGCTTCAACGCCATCTACATGATGGCGGACTCGGGCGCCCGAGGCTCGCGCGAGCAGATCCGGCAGCTCGGCGGCATGCGTGGCCTGATGGCCAAGCCGCAGAAGAGCCTCGTCGGCTCCGCGGGCGAGATCATCGAGAACCCGATCGTCTCCAACTTCAAGGAGGGGCTGTCGGTGCTCGAATACTTCATTTCGACGCACGGCGCCCGCAAGGGCCTGGCCGATACGGCGCTTAAGACCGCCGACGCCGGGTACCTCACGCGCCGCCTCGTGGACGTTTCGCAGGACGTGACGGTGACCCAGCACGACTGTGGCACGCTGCGTGGCATCGCAATTTCGGCCCTGAAAGACAACGAGACCGTGGTCGAGCCCTTGGCCGACCGCATCCTGGGCCGCGTGTCCTTGCACGACGTCTACGATCCGCTCACGGATGAGCTGATCGTGGAGGCCAACGAGACGATCGACGAAAACAAGGCGCGGAGCATCGCCGAAACCTCGATCGAAGAGGTCGAGATCCGGTCCGTGCTGGCCTGCGAGTCACACCTCGGGGTCTGCGCGCTCTGCTACGGGCGCAACCTGGCGTCGGGGCGCCTCGTCGAGGTCGGCGAGTCCGTCGGCGTCGTGGCGGCGCAGTCCATCGGCGAGCCGGGCACGCAGCTGACCCTGCGGACCTTCCACGTCGGTGGTACGGCCAGCCGCATCGAGGCCGAAAGCACCGTCAAGAGCAAGTACGCGGGTGAGGTCGTGTATGAGAACCTGCGTACGGTGACGTTCGACGACGGAGACGGCCCGACGGACGTGGTCCTGACGCGCCAGGGCGAGATCAAGGTGATCGACCCCGACGAAGACGGGCGGCGGCTCATCTCGTACGTCATTCCGTATGGCGCCGAGGTGCTGGTCGAAGAGGGCCAGACGATCGAGAAGGGCGACATCCTGGCTTCCTGGGATCCCTACAACTCGGTCATCCTGTCCGAGCTCGATGGCACGGTGCAGTTCCAGGACATCATCGAAGGAACGACGTACCGCGAAGAGTCGGACGAGCAGACCGGGTACAAGGAGAAGGTCATTACCGAAAGTCGCGAGCGCAGCCTGACGCCCGCCCTGCTCATCACTGCCGACAACTCGCAGCGCGAATACACGCTGCCGGTGCGGGCGCGCATCCAGGTGGATGAGGGCGATCTGGTGCAGGCCGGTCAGGTGCTGGCCAAGATTCCGCGCCAGAGTGCCCAGACGCGCGACATCACGGGCGGTCTGCCTCGCGTGACGGAGCTGTTCGAGGCCCGCACGCCGAAAGACCCGGCCGTGGTCAGCGAGATCGACGGCATCGTCAGCTTCGGCGGCCGCAAACGCGGTTCGCAGGAGGTCATCGTCACCTCGCGCGATGGCTCCGTGTCGCAGACGTACCTCGTCAAGCTCTCGAAGCACTTGCTCGTCCACGAGAACGACTTCGTCCGCGCGGGCGGTCAGCTCTCCGACGGGCAGATCTCGCCGGAGGACATCCTCAAGATCCTCGGCCCGCGCGCCGTGCAGGAGTATCTGGTGAACGAGATCCAGGAGGTGTACCGCCTCCAGGGCGTGACGATCAACGACAAGCACATCGAGGTCATCGTCCGCCAGATGATGCAGAAGGTGCGCGTCGTGGATTCGGGCGACACCAGCCTGCTGGAGGACGACAACGTGGATCGCTTCCAGTTGGAGGAGATCAACGACGCCCTCTACGACAAATTCGTCGTGGTCGATGCCGGCGACTCGGACGTGAAGCTGGGTCAGATCATCGGCCGCCGCGAGCTGCGGGACGTCAACTCCGAGATGAAGCGCCAGGACAAGCGCCCCGTGCAGGTGCGTGAAGCTCAGCCCGCCGTGGCCGAGCCCATCCTGCTCGGGATCACGCGAGCGGCGCTCAACACGGACTCGTTCGTGTCCGCGGCCTCCTTCCAGGAGACGACCAAGGTGCTCACCGAGGCGTCGATTGCGGCCAAGGAGGATCCACTCTACGGCCTGAAGGAGAACGTCGTCGTCGGTCACCTCATCCCGGCCGGGACGGGACAGCGTCGCTTCCGCGACATCGTCGTCGGCTCGAAGAAGGAGCTGGCCGAACTGCAAGCGGCCATCGGGGGCGAGGGCGTCCCGAGCGGCAACGGCGCGTCGGGCGACGGCGCGGCCGAAGAGGTCGAAGCCTAAGCCGGACGACGGCAACACGGCCTTTCACGACACGCCCCGGGTGCCTGCATGGGTATCCGGGGCGTGCTGGTTATGGGCAGGCTGTTATACCGTTTTCGCCGGGCGATGTCCGGATGGTTTCGTGTTGCGTGTTGCGTGAAAAGGCGCTGCTGGGGCGACGGCCCGTGCCTGTCCTACCAACTCGGGTTACTGAGTTGGTGTATGGAGGGTTGATGGGTTGGAGGAGCGTCACGTCCATACGTCCACACCTACACCCGTCCAACCCCAAATCCGGCCTCGCGGGGCTACGTC
>JAAAOL010000150.1 GCA_009908885.1 Bacteroidota bacterium
GTCGAGGGAGGCCGTGCAGACGCTCCACGAGATGGGGCTCGACGTGGTCATGCTCACCGGCGACCGCCAGGCCGTGGCCGCCTGGGTGGCCGACGAACTGGGCCTCGATCGCGTCATCGCCGAGGTGCTGCCTGACGAGAAGAGCGACGTGATCCGGCAGTTGCAGGACGAGGGGCACGTCGTCGCGATGACCGGTGACGGCGTGAACGACGCGCCCGCCCTCGCCACCGCCGACGTGGGCATCGCCATCGGAGCCGGGACAGACGTGGCCGTGGAGACCGCCGACATCGTGCTCGTCGAGAGCGACCCGCGCGATGCCGTGCAGGTCGTCCGGTTGGCGCGGGCGACGTACCGCAAGATGGTGCAGAACCTGTGGTACGCGGCGGGCTACAACGTGGTCGCCATCCCGCTGGCGGCGGGCGTGCTGGCGTGGGCCGGGATCATCCTGAGCCCGGCTGTCGGCGCTATTCTGATGAGCCTGAGCACGGTCGTCGTCGCCATCAACGCGCGACAGTTGCGGGTGGATTAACGTCGCGGCTGTCTGCTGTCAATGGGGCCTGCAGCGGCGTCTGTACGGGACGGAAGCCCGTTCGGGCCTGCCATCTCATTGACACTTTTGCCGTGCGCATCGTATTTATCAAGGTGAAGGTGCTGTAAAGCGCCGCGTTTCAATCACCTACCGCCACCTCCCACCATGGGCGAGCATAATGTGCAACGGCTGGACGATGAAGGCACGCTCCGCCGGTTTTCCCGCCAACTAATCAACGACGTCCGTGCCCTGGAGCACATGCTCGCCGAGGGGTTGTTCGAAACCGGCGTCCGCCGCATCGGCGCCGAGCAAGAACTCTTCCTCGTCGACGAACGCGGGCACCCGGCGCCCATCGTCGAAGAAGTGCTCAGCTTCAACGACGACCCGGACGTCGTCACCGAGCTGACGCGCTTCAACCTGGAGTTCAACATGGAGCCGCAGGTGTTCGAAGGTGTGTGCCTTCGGCGCATCGAAGAGACCATCGATGAAAAGCTGGCCTACGTACGGAGCATCGTCCGCAAGGCCGGGGGCGAGGTGGCGATGGTTGGCATCCTGCCGACGATCCACATCTCCGACGTGACGCTGGAGAACATGACGCCGATGCCGCGCTACTACGCGCTCAACGACGCACTGCAGCGGCTGCGCGGCGGACCGGCCCAGTTCCAGATTCGCGGGACGGACGAGCTGTACGTCAAGCACGACTCGATCATGCTGGAAGGCTGCAACACCAGCTTCCAGACGCACTTCCAGGTCGCGCCCGACGAGTTTGCGCGGTTCTACAATATCGCCCAGGCCATCGCTGCACCCGTGCTGGCCGCCGCCGTCAACTCGCCCATTCTCTTCGGCAAGCGGCTCTGGCGGGAGACGCGCATCGCCCTGTTCCAGCAGGCCGTCGACACACGCTCGTCCAACCTGTACCTGCGCGAGATGAGCCCCCGCGTCCACTTCGGTACGGACTGGGTGAAGGAATCCGTCACGGAGATTTTCAAGGAGGACATTTCGCGGTTCCGGGTATTGCTCACCACGGGCGACATCGAAGACCCGTTCGAGGCGCTGGAGGAGGGACGCGCACCGGCCCTCAAGGCGCTGCAACTGCACAACGGCACCGTCTACCGCTGGAACCGGGCCTGCTACGGCGTGATGAACGGCAAGCCCCACCTCCGCATCGAAAACCGCATCCTGCCGTCCGGCCCGACGCCCGTGGACGAGGTGGCCAACGCGACGTTCTGGTTTGGCCTGGTGAGCGGGCTGGCCGAGCAGTACGAGGACATCACCGAGGTGATGGACTTCGACGACGCCAAGAGTAACTTCGTCGCCGCCGCTCGACTGGGACTCGCGGCGCAGCTCAACTGGCTGGAAGGCATGCGCAAGCCTGCTCCCCATCTCATCCTGGAAAACCTGCTGCCGCTGGCCCGACAGGGGTTGCTGGCGACCGAGCTCGACGAGGCGGATGTGGACCGCTACCTGGGCATCATCGAGGCGCGCGTCCGGAGCGGGCGCACCGGTTCCGACTGGCAGGTCGCCTCGCTCGCCAACATGCGGCACGGGACCCGCTCGGACCGCCTCGACGCGCTCGTCAAGGCGATGGTCAGCCGCCAGATCGAAGGCAACCCGGTACACACCTGGGAGCTGGCCGAGCTGGAGGAAGGGGGGTCCGTCCGCCGGGTGCGCACCTCGCGCGTGGAGCACTACATGACGACCGACCTCTTCACCGTGCATGAGGACGAGCTGGTCGAGTTCGTGGCCTGCCTGATGGACTGGCAGCGGCTGCGGCACGTGCTGGTGGAGGACGAACAGCATCGCCTCGTGGGGCTCGTCAGCCACCGGAGCGTGCTGCGCTACCTGTCCGAGCATGGCCCGTCGTCCGATGGCGACGGCCTCGCCGTGCGCGACATCATGGTGCGCGATCCGATCTCCGTCACGCCCGAGATGCCCAGCATGGACGCCATCAAGATGATGCGGGAGCGTAAGATCGGCGCGCTGCCGGTGGTGCGCGACGACCACCTCGTCGGCCTCGTCACCGAGCGCGACTTCCTCCACATCGCCGGGCAACTGCTGGACGAGAGCATCGAGGACGAGGCGGGGGAGCCACTCGACGGCTGAGATGCGGGAATAGCTGTTGCGGCTTCGTTACCGGACGGCCGCATCGGCGCACCGCAGGAGAGATGCGGGGCATGAACAATCGCTGGGGCGCAGGGTTGACAACAAGCCGCTACTGTCCTCGGCGTACCGATCTATCTTCGTCGCATGTCCTCCACTGTAAAACGCCTCCTCCTCGGCCTCGGGACCCTCGTGGTGCTCGGGCTGCTTGCGTTGCCCAAGCTGCTCTCCTCCAATGACGATGCCGCCGCCGCGCCGTCGCAGCAGGGCGGCAGCGCCCTGAGCGTGCAGGTGTCCGTCCTCCAGCCCGAGACGCTGGCCGACAAGATTCAGACGACGGGCACCGTGCTGGCCAATGAAGAGGTGGCGCTGCAAAGTGAGACCTCCGGGCGCGTGGAGGCGATCAACTTCGAGGAGGGACGCCCCGTGCAGCAGGGCGCCCTTCTCGTGCAACTCAACGATGCCGAGCTGCAGGCCCAGCGCAAGCAGGCCGCCTTCCGGCTCAAGCTGGCCCAGGATCGCGAGGCGCGACAGGCCAAGCTGCTGGAGAAGGGCGGCGTGAGCCAGGAGGAGTTCGAGGCCACCCAGAACGAAGTCAACGTGCTGGAGGCCGAGCTGGACCTGATCGACGTGCAGATCGAGAAATCCAAGATCCGCGCACCGTTCAGCGGTATCGTCGGGCTGCGGTCCATCAGCGAGGGCAGCTACATCACCTCGAATGCGACCGTCGCCACGCTTAAGGATCTGGACCCGGTCAAGGTCGAGTTTTCGATTCCCGAGCGCTACGCCCAGCGCGTAGACGTGGGCGACAAGATCGCGTTCACCGTGGAGGGCGTCTCGGGCACCCGCGAGGGCACGATCTACGCCTACGAGCCGCGCATCGACCAGGACACGCGGACGCTGCGGATCCGGGCGCGGAGTCCGAACCCCGGCGGCACGCTACTGCCCGGCGCCTTCGCCGACATCGAACTCATCTTCGAGGAGATCCCCGACGCCCTCACCGTGCCCTCCATCGCCGTGATCCCGGAGCTGGGCGGCAAGAAGGTGTTCGTGGTGGAGAACGGCACGGCGGCGTCGCGCTCGGTCGAGACGGGCATCCGCACCGCGGACCGCCTCCAGGTCACCGACGGCCTCGCGCCGGGCGACTCGGTGATCGTCACCGGCATCCAGCAACTCCGTCCCGGTATGCCCGTGCGCATCACCGACCGGGGCGCAGGCCTGATCGAAGAACCCACTGGTTGAGGGACGATGATCGATGGTCGAGGGACGATAGCTCTGATCGATCCCCTGAACTCGAACATCGACCCTCGCAACTCGTCAATCGCATGAGTCTCTACTCGCTTAGTATTCGCCGTCCGGTGCTGGCCATCGTGATGTCGGTGGTCATCGTGCTGTTCGGCATCATCGCGTTTACCTACCTGGGCGTGCGGGAGTACCCGTCGGTCGATCCACCCATCATCTCCGTCTCGACCAACTACCGGGGCGCCAACGCGGACGTCATCGAGAGCCAGATCACCGAGCCCATCGAGGAGGCCGTCAACGGCGTCGAAGGCATCCGGACGCTCAGCTCGGTGAGCCGCGAGGGGCGCAGCACCGTCACCGTCGAGTTCGACCTGGACGCCGATTTGGACCGCGCCGCCAACGACGTACGTGACCGCGTCAGCCGTGCCCGGGGCACGCTGCCCGTCGACGCCGACCCGCCCATCGTCTCCAAGGCCGACGCCGACTCCCAGCCCATCGTCTTCCTCAACATCAAGAGCGACCAGCGCAACCTGCTGGAGCTGACCCAGGTGGCCGACGAGGTCTTCAAAGAGCGCCTGCAGACCATCGAGGGCGTGGCGCAGGTGGATATCTGGGGCGAGAAGATGTACGCCATGCGCCTCTGGCTGGACCCGGCCCGGCTCGCCGCGTACCGCCTCTCGCCGCTCGACGTGCGCCAGGCGCTCCAGCGCGAGAACGTGGAGCTGCCGTCCGGGCGCATCGAGGGGCAGGAGGTGGAGCTGACCGTGCGCACCCTGAGCCGGCTGGAGACGGTGGAGGACTTCAACGACCTCATCATCAAGGAAGACGCCGGGCGCATCGTGCGGCTGCGCGACGTAGGCCGGGCCGAGCTGGGCCCGCAGAACGAACGCACCGTCCTCAAGCGCGACGGCATCCCGATGGTGGGCGTCGTCCTGCGACCGCAACCTGGCGCCAACTACATCTCCATCACCGACGAGTTCTACCGGCGCATCGACCAGATCGAGCAGGACCTGCCTGCCGACCTGGAGCTGGGCATCGGCTTCGACGTGACCGACTACATCCGGCAGTCGATCGACGAGGTGCAGCAGACCATCTTCATCGCCCTGATGCTCGTCATCCTGGTGATTTTCCTGTTCCTGCGCGACTGGCGCACCACCGTCATCCCGGTCGTCGTCATCCCGGTGGCCCTGATCGGGGCGTTCTTCGTGATGTACATCGCGAACTTCTCGATCAACGTCTTGACGCTGCTGGGCATCGTGCTGGCCATCGGCCTGGTGGTGGACGATGCCATCGTGGTGGTGGAGAACATCTATCACAAGATCGAGGAGGGGAAGGAGCCCATCGAGGCGGGCATCGTGGGCACGCGCGAGATCTTTTTTGCGATTATCGCCACGACGCTGGCGCTGGTGTCCGTCTTCCTGCCGATCCTGTTCCTGGGCGGGCTCACCGGGCGGCTCTTCCGCGAGTTCGGCGTGACGCTGGCCGGGGCGGTCATCATCTCGTCGTTCGTGGCCCTGACGCTGACGCCGATGCTCTCGACCAAGCTGCTGAAGCAGCGCGCCCAGCAGCCCTGGCTCTACCGCAAGACGGAGCCCTTCTTCCGCTGGCTGGAGGACAGCTACCGGGACACGCTGGAGGCGTTCATGACGCGGCGCTGGATGGCGCTGCCGGTGGTGGGGGCGTGCCTGGGACTCATCGTGCTCTTCTTCAACGTGTTGCCGCAGGAGCTGGCGCCGAAGGAGGATCGGGGGCAGGTGCGCATGTTTGCGACGGCGCCGGAGGGGGCCACCTACGAGTACATGGACGCCTACATGGACCAGCTCATCGCGACGACGCAGGACGAAGTGCCAGAGCTGAACGCCATGATTTCGGTCACCTCGCCGGGCTTCGGGGCATCGTCGTCGGTCAACTCGGGCTTCGCCTTCCTCATCCTTTCGGACGCTGCCGAGCGCGACCGCACGCAGACGCAGATCGCCAACGCGCTGCAGGCGCGGCTGAGCGAGCTGACCGGGGCGCGTACGTTCGTCTCCGAGCCACAGTCCATCGGCAACCGGCGCGGCGGGCTGCCCGTGCAATACGTCTTGCAGGCACCCAATTTCGACAAGCTGAAGGAGGTGCTGCCGCAGTTCGTCCAGCAGGCGCAGCAGGATCCGACCTTTAC
>JAAAOL010000539.1 GCA_009908885.1 Bacteroidota bacterium
ATCCGCTTGTACTGCGCGCTCTTGAAGGCCTTGCCGCGCGCGCCGGTGCCCCGGTTGTCCACGCTGACGACGACGATCCCGTGCTCTTTGGCGAGGTACTGGTGCCACAGGTGCCGCGGGCCGCCCCACTGGTTGCGCACCGTCTGCGCGCCGGGGCCGCCGTAGACGTACATCAGCAGCGGGTGCTCCTGACCGGCGTTCATGTCCTCGGGTTTGATGATCCAGGCGTTGAGCAGCAGCGTGCTGTCGGCACTGGGGACCTGCATGAATTCCGTCATCGGCAGGTCATAGGCCGCCACCGTGTCGCGCAGGGCGGCGTTGTCTTCCAGCATCTGGAGCTGCGTGCCATCTGCTTCGTGCAGCGTGATGATGGGCGGGGTGGAGACGTTGGAATACGTGTCGATGTAGTAGCGCCGGTCGGCGGACATGTCGATGCGGTGCCACCCGGCGTCGTCCGTGATGCGCGTGACGGCGCCGCTGCCGTCGAGGGCGGCGCGGTAGAGGTGACGCTCCAGCGGACTCTCCTTAGTAGCGGAGAAGTAGAACGTGCCGCTGGCCTCGTCGACGCCGTGGAAGTCGGTCACGTCCCAGGCGCCGTCGGTGAGCTGGCGCACGAGGGTGCCGTCGTTTTCATAGAGGTAGAGGTGGCGGTAGCCGTCGCGCTCGGAGATCCAGGCGAAGTGCTGGTCGTCGTCCAGATAGGTGAGTTGGCCCACATCCAGGTCGCTGAAGCCGGTCTCGACCTCGATCCAGGTGTCCGAGGTTTCTTCGAGCACCGTCGTCAATTTCAGCGTGGCCGGGTCGCCGTAGAGCACGTCCAGGTCGTTCTGGTCGCGGTTCATGCGGAACAGCCAGACGTGGTGTGCGCCGTCGATGGCGGGCGTCCACCCCAGTTGTGGGATGTACTCCAGGCTGTCGCCGCCCGCATTCCAGGTGCCGGTGTCGAAGAAGCGCGGCGTGCGGTCGTCGCTCTCGACCGGGACGACGCCGACGCGGATCTCGCTGTTCTGCTCGCCCGCCTTCGGATACCGGAATTCAGTGATCTCCGGGTAGTGGCCGCGCAGGTCGGCCATCTGGAAGGAGCGCGTCTCCGTTTCATCGAGCTGGACGAAGGCGATGTGCTCGCCGTCCGGGCTCCAGGCCCATCCGTCGCGCAGGCCGAACTCCTCCTCGTAGACCCAGTCGGACGTACCGTTGATGATGCCGCCTTCGGAGCCGGTGGTGGTGAGCGCCGTCTCTTCCATCGTCTCCAGGTTCACGAGGTAGAGGTCGCGCTCGCGGACGAAGGCCACGTGGTCGCCCGCCGGGTTGAACTTGGCGAACATCTGGAAGCCGTCGTCGCGGTCGGCGATGGGCGTCAGGTCTTGCGTCTCCAGGTCATACACGTAGTAGTAGCCTTTCGTCGGGTAGCGCCACACGCGCTCGGAGTCGGTGTAGAGGAGCACCTTCGAGCCGTCCTGGCTGTACTGGTAGCCCTCGATCTGGATGAGGCGGTCTACGTCGTCGGCCTGCAGCGTCGTGCCGTCGATGAGGCGCGTCTGCTCGTCCGTCTCCAGGTTGTAACTGACGAGGTGGGTCGCATCGCTGTCCTCGGCGGGCTCGACGAACGTGATGACGGGCCCGTCGTCGGCCCAGCGCCCGCCGCGGAAGCCGTCGGGCTGGAAGGTGCGCGAGGCGTGGATCGTCTCCAGCGTCAGCGGCGGGAGACTGTCAGCCGGGGCCGCCTGCTGCGCCGAGGCCTGCGGGGCAGCGAAGAGCGCGGGGCCCAGCAGGGCGAGGAGGAGCCACAGGACGACGTACCGGGTGCGGAAAGCGCGTGGGGGATGCATGGACACGAGGCAGAGGGCAGGTGGGTCAGATGCGGAGACGGCTCGGGCCGGCGGGCCCACGGCGGGGCGTGCTCGCCGAACGGTCGAAGCTGATACGGAAGGCACCCCGACAGGTTCGGCTGCTGGGGGCGCACAGGCCGGTTCTGAACGCACGGAAAGATCGCATGGCAGGATTGCGGAGACGATGGCCGGTTCATACGTTCTCAATGAGCGGTTCCAAACCCGCCGCCCCGTTCTGGGTTCAACGGGATGATAGGCCGTTTCCGGCGGCCTGTCCCGCTCATCCGTCTTTCGTCTCCCGGCATCGCTTCGTGTTGACTGCGATGGTGCAGCATCTTCCATGGGATCGCGCCTGGCTGTTCCTGGCAGCCCTCCTCGGGCTGGCCGTGGGCGGGGCCGTCGGCGTGGGGGACGTGCGGGCGCAGGGCACGGGGGAGCCGCAGGCGCTCCTCTTCCCGCGCTCGGCGGTTCTGTCGGCGGATGCCGGGGCGCAGGCGTCGGCGAGCGTGCGCCTCATCAACAACGGCACGACGCCGCTGACGTATCGCTGGCGTGGGGGAGCGGCGGATGGACCGGCGGCGGCGAGCTACGGGTGGGTCGACAGCACCGAGCCGGATGGGCCGTCCTTAGACTGGATGGACGTGGCGCCGGACGGGGTGCCCCCCGACGGCACCCGTCTGCCGATGCAGGAAGACCAGGGCGCGTCGGTCGCGCTGCCGTTCGCGTTTCCGTTCTACGGCGTCATCTACCGGTCCGTCACGGTCAGCCCGAACGGGTACCTCACCTTCGGCGGGGCCGACGCGGCGATTGCAGACGTTCCCCTGCCGAGTCCTGCGGCGCCGCGCGCGCTTATCGCCCCGTTCTGGGACAACCTCGCGCCCGAGCTGCTCGGCTCGGTAGCGACCTACTACGACGCCGAGGCGGAGCGCTTCATCGTTCAGTACACCGACGTCGCGCGTGGGCCCCGTGCCTTTCAGGAGCGGGTCACCTTCCAGGTCATCCTCCAGCCGGACGGCACCATCCAGTTTCTGTATGAGGCGGTGCCCGGCGCCGACCGCGTCACCATCGGCCTGCAGAACGACCTGCAGACGGTAGGGCATACGCTGGCGCACAACGCGCCGTACGCCGAGGCCGGGCGGGCCGTCACGTGGCACCCGCGCCCGGCATACGTGCAGCCCGATCCCGTCGCGGGCACCGTCGGCCCTTCGCAGCAGGCCCTGCTCACGGTGTCGGCCTCGGCACAGGGGCTCGCGCCCGGCGTCTATCGCAGCACGCTCGTCCTGGAGACCAGCGATCCAGCGCGTCCCGTGCTCACGGTGCCGGTGCGCCTCGACGTGGGGCAGGAGGCGACGCCGTTTCGGGTGACGCCGGAGCAGGTCGACGTGCAGCTGCGTCGGGGCGAGACGGCGACGGTGCCGCTGACGATCACCAACCAGGATCCGGACGCGGCGCAGGCGTTTCGGGTGCAGGTGCAGCAGCCGATGCCCGATGCCGCCGCGGCGAGCAAGCAGGACGAGCCCCAGCTGCGCGACCCCTCGGACCGGCGTCCCGTGGGGCGGCCCGCTACTCGAAAGGCCGTCGGCTACTCGTCCAACGTGCTGGGGGCGGGCGGCTTCGTGAGCCTCGACCTGGACCAGCCCGGCATCCTGGCCGAGCTGGCGCCCTCGCCCATCAGCTTCGCCGGGGACTTTCCGTTCGGCACGGACCAGTGGTTCTTCATCCTGACCGATGAGACGCACCTGCTGCAGCGCGTGGACGTGGAGACGGGGCGGCGGGCGACCGTCGGCCTCGCGGCGCCGGACGACCCGCGCGAGCGCTGGAGCGGCCTCGCCGTGGACCCGACCGACGGCACGCTCTACGCCAGCACGACCGTCGAGGACGGCGGCTCCACCCTCTACGAAATCGACGCCCGGACGGCGACGGCGACGCGCACGGCTTCCCTTGAGGACGCCGCGGTCGTCACGGCCCTCGCCATCGACGGGGCGGGGCAGCTCTACGGCGTCGAGACGCGCGAGGACCAGCTGCTGCGCATCGACAAGCGCACCGGCGCGACGAGCGTCGTCGGGACGCTGGGCTTCGACGCCAACTTCGACCAGGGGCTCGACGTGGACCTGACGACGGGGACGATGTATCTGACGGCGCTCGAAGAAGGGGTGCGCGCGCAATTGCGGCGCGTCGATCCTGCCACCGGGCAGGCCCGCGTCGTTGCACCGCTCTCGGGCGGGGTGCATCTGGGGTATCTTGCCTTGCCGAGCGGGGCGCTCGTGCAGCCGTCCGTCCGCGAAGGGGTCGTCCCGCCGGGAAGCACCGTCACGGTCGAGGCGACCGTCCGCGCTGCCGACCTCGTCGCGGGTGACTACGAGGCCGAGGTGCACGTCGAGGCGCCGGATCGGGCGGGGGTGCCGTCGGTCACCGTGCCGGTCCGCCTGCGCGTCCTGGGCGACCCGCGCATCAACGTCCTGTTCCGGGAGCTGGCCTTCGGGCGCGTGTTCGTGGGGGGGAGCAGCACCCTGCCGCTGCTGGTGCAGAACGTGGGGAACGACGTGCTGGAGATCACGCAGGTGCGTGCCGCCTCGTCGGCCTTCTCGGCGGTGATCGACCCCTTGCCGCTCCGCATCACGCCGGGCGGCATCCGGACGATCCAGGTGCGGTTTCATCCGGCGCAGGTCGGCGCGATCCAGGCCGAGCTAACGATCGAGAGCGACGATCCGGCGCGACCGTCGGTGACGGTGCCGCTGCGGGGCGAGGGGGCGCCCGCGCCCACGGTCATCGTCGAGCCCGAGGCCGTGGCGCTGCAGGTGGCCGAGGGGCAGGTCATCGAACGGAGCCTCGCCGTGCGCAACCCGGGCGGCAGTCCGCTGGAATACGCCGTGCGCGTCGAGGAAGATGATCTCATGGGAGCCGTGCCGCCGGTGCTGCGCGAGGGCTTCGTGCGGGGCATTCCGCCGTCGTGGCTCGTCGTCGACCGGGCGGACACCGGCATCCGCTGGCAGCCGCACAGCGCCTACCCGGGCGAGAGCAACTACACGGGCGGGACCGGCCTCGCCGCCATGGTCAGCAGCAGCGCGGCCCCTGGCCTGCCGTTCGACGCCGAGCTGTGGTCGCCCGCGCTCCAGGCCTCCACGTCCAACCTCCGGCTGACCTTCCGGGCCAATTTCGTCACGCGCACCCAGGTCGACACTCGGCTGGAACTGGACCTGTCGACGGACCAGGGCCAGTCGTGGACGACGCTGCGCGAGTGGACGGAAGACCTAGGCGGGCTACTCGGCCCCGGTGCCATGGTCGAGGTCGACCTGTCGCCGCACGTCGAGGCTGGTGAGACGTTTCGGCTGCGCTGGCGCTACGTGACCACGGATGCCGCGCCGACCGACTTCTACGCGCAGATCGACGACGTCGAGGTGCGGCCCGTGACGGACGTGCTGACGGTGTCGCGCCCGGCGGGGACGGTGCCGCCCGGTGGGGAAGAGTCCGTCCCCGTCGTCGTCGATGCCAGTGGCGTGCTGCCGGGCCAGTACGAGGCGCGCCTGGTCCTGACGACCAACGCCCCGACCGCGCTGGAACGTACGGTCCCGATCACGCTCGACGTGGTCGAAGGCCTTCAGGCCAGCATCGGCCCCTACGAACTGCATCCGAACGGGACGGCGACCGTGCCGCTGCTGCTGTCCGGGCGCGACATCGACGCGGTGCGCTCGTACCGGCTCGGCGTAGACTACGACCCGGAGCTGCTTCGCCTGCGCGACGTCCTCGTGCGGCAGACGGCCAGCGAGCCCGCTACGGTGACGGTCGACACTACGACGGCGGGGACCGTACGCGTCGACGCCGACGGGGTGACCTTCGACGCCACCGACCCGGGCGCTCAGGCGCTCCTCGTGCTGGACGTCCAGGCCCGCGAACGCCTGGGTACGACGCCGCTGGCATGGGCCGACCTCGCACTCAACGGCGGCGATGCGCCCGTCACGACGAGCGACGGCGCCGTCGAGGTCGTCCCGCTCTACGGCGACGCGACGCTCGACCTGACCATCACCTACAGCGACGCCGCGCTCGTGAGTCGGGCCGCCATCGGCCTGGTTGGACTCGGCGAGGCCGCCCGCGCCGCTGCTGACGTCTCGGGCGACGGGGACGTCGATACGCAGGACGCCCAGCTGATCCGCAACTTCGTCGAAGACGTCATCGCGTGCTTTCCCGTCGAG
>JAAAOL010000414.1 GCA_009908885.1 Bacteroidota bacterium
GCACGGCCAGGACGAGCCAGAAGCCGATGATGGCGGCCCACTCGGCCCGGCGCGTCCAGGGACGCCCACCGGCGATCGGCGTGTTGGGAGACGAGGCGGTCACGAGGTCGGGGGCTGGTGGCGGTGACGTCTGATACTGATTCAGCGTGTTGATGTCCGGATACTGGTGTCGCCTGTCGTGGTGCGTCTGCGTGGTGCGTGGTCCGTGGTGCGTGATGGAGAAGGGCCAGCGCTCCATCAGCCCTCTTTCACGCATCACGTGTTACGTTCTCAGCTATCCAGACATCGCCAAACGAAAACGGTCTAATGGGGCAGGTGTGCATTCCACCTGCGAACGGAGCACATCGGTATACGCTGCCCCGGACTGTAATGTACCACACCGCGGGGCCGGGCGCGATCCGTTCGTGCGGCGCCCGGTGCTATTCGTGACGAGGTGGTGCATTTCATGCGAGGGCCCGAACCTCTTTTCCCCCTCGTGCGAATACGGTAGCGGATCGACATTACGCCCGCTTGCGGCCTCACCACGTTCGTCACCGGAGACCCATCCCATGATATATCGTCTACTCCTTCCCCTCCTGCTCCTGGCGCTGACCGCGGCCCCGGCCGACGCCCAGCAGCGGCCCCTGCCTCCCATCGGTTCCCTCAGTGGGCAGGTCATCGACGCGGAGACGAGCGAATCCATCGCCTCGGCGACCGTGGCCGTCTGGCGCGCGGCCGACTCGACGCTCACCACGGGCGCCATCACAGACGCCGACGGCACGTTCACCATCGAAGGCCTCCGCCCCGGCCGGCTGTACGTCAAGGTCAGCTTCGTGGGATACGTCCCGCAGACCATCAGCGACCTCCAGATTACACGGGGCGAGCCAGCCCTCGACCTCGGCACCATCGCCCTGGCCACGGACACCCAGCAGCTCGACGAGGTCGAGGTCTCGGCCGAGCGCGAGCAGGTGCAGATCCAGATCGACCGCACCGTCTACAACACGGCCGACGATCCGGTCGCCGCCGGGGGCACGGCGACCAACGTGCTGGAGACGATCCCGTCGGTCAGCGTGGACATCGACGGCAACGTGAGCCTGCGGGGCAGCGGCAACGTGGCGATCCTCATCAACGGACGGCCCGCGCCCGTGAGCGCCCAGTTCCTGCCGGCCTTCCTGCGGCAACTCCCCGCCGACGCCATCGAGCGCGTCGAGGTCATCCCGAACCCCTCGGCCAAGTTCGACCCCGAGGGCATGGGCGGCATCATCAACATCGTCCTCAAAGACGACGCCGACACCGGCCTCGGCGGCACCATCACCGCGGGCGTCGACACGCAGGGCGGCTACAGCGGCACCGGCATGCTCAGCTACGGCAACGGCCCGCTGACGCTGACGGGCTCCTACGGCTTCCGGCAGGACGAGGGCGTCGGCGGGGGCGAGAGCTTCCGCATCAACCGCTACGCCGATCCGCTCACCTTCCTCGACCAGAACGAGGACGAAGACGAGTCCGGCACCTCCCACAACGCCACCCTCTCGGCCGACTACGCGCTCTCGTCGAAGACCACGCTGACCTCCTCGGTGCAGTTCGGTCTGCAGGATGAGATCGAGAACGAACTGAACACCTACCTCGAACTGGACGCCGCCCAGGCCCCGACGCTCAACTATCAGCGTCAGGTGGAAGAGGACGACGACCGGTGGAACGCCGACGTGCGCGTCGGGCTGCAGCACGACTTCGGCACACCCTCGGCGCGGAGCGGCGCGCGCCCGGGTGCCAGCACGGGTCGCGGGGGGCGCTGGGGCCGCCGGGGGGGCGGTCGCTCCTCGGGCGGCGCGGGCCTGGGGTCGCACTCCCTCTCGGCCGAGGCGCGCTACAACACGTCCATCAACGACGGGCTGGAGACGTACCGCGAAGAGGTCATCGGCACCGGCGAGCTGCGCGAGTTGCAGCAGGCCCAGACCGACCGCGACCGCGAAGAGGCGTCGCTGACGGTCGACTACGTCCGCCCCCTCGGCGCGATGCGCCTGGAATCGGGCTATAAGGGCGAGCTGGAACGGCTCCACAGCGACTTCTTCTCGCAGACGCTAGACCAGACCACGGGCGCCTTCGCCCCGGACGACGACCTCAACAACGTGTTCGACTTCGACCAGCAGATCCACGCCGTCTACGGTCAGCTGGCCCGTGAGTGGGGGCCGCTGGGCGTGCAGGCCGGGCTCCGCTTCGAATTCGCTCAGACGACGTTCACGCTTCAGAATACGGACGCGTCGTTCGACAACGACTACACGAGCCTCTTCCCCAGCGCCTTCTTCACGTACACGCTGAACGAGACCAACACGCTCAAGGCCAGCTACAGCCGCCGCGTCAACCGGCCGCGGACGTGGTTCCTGAATCCGTTCCCGAGCTACGACGACCCGCTGAACCTGCGCGTGGGCAACCCCTTCCTGGAGCCCGAATATATCGACGCGATCGAGGCCGGCTACGTGCGCTTCACGTCGTGGGGCTCGCTCACGCTGACGCCGTACTACCGGCGCACCACGAACGTCATCCGGCGCTACCAGGAGATCCGCGACGACGGCGTCACCGTCCGCACCGTGGAAAACTTCGACACCAGCGACTCCTTCGGTCTCGAACTCATCAGCTCGTTCCAGGGCAAGGGCGTGCTCGACGGGCTGCGCGGCTTCGCCAGCGTCGAGGGCTACCAGATCAACACGGACGGCTCCAGCGTGGACGCCGATCTGCAGAACAACGCCTTCGGCTGGGGCGGGCGGCTGAACATGACCTATCAGCTCGGCTCGCGGCTGGGCTGGGGCGGGCTGGACTTGCAGGGCAACGTCTTCTATCGCGCCCCGCGCGACACCGAACAGGGCCGCATCGGCTCGTTCACGTTCTTCAACCTGGCCCTGCGCCAGCAATTCATGAACGACCGCGCCAACCTCACGCTCCGCTTCCGCGATCCGTTCGACCTGGCCGGCTTCAGCTACGAGCTGGACCAGCCGACGCTGTACCAGGAACTCGAACGCGACTGGGGCGCCCAGCAGGTGGGCCTCACCTTCTCGTACTCCTTCGGCCAGCAGGACCGCCAGCGCAATCAGAACCGCGACCGTGGCGACCGCGGCGGCGACTTCGATGACATGGAGATGTAAGGTCGCAGGTTACAGGTTGGAAGGTTGCAGGTCTGGAGGTAGCTCACGTAGCCAGATCGCATATCTCCACCCTGCAACCTGAAACTTGACAACCTGCAACTCATCACCCGAACCCGAAGAGCTGACCGCCCTGGTAGACGATCAGCGAGAAGAGATAGGCCAGGCCGGTCATGTAGCCCCACATTACGGCGGGCCAGAACCATGAGTTGAGTTCGCGCCGGGCGATGGCGAGAGTGCTCATGCACTGGAGCGCGAGCACGAAGAAGACGAGCAGGCTGAGGGCCACGAGCGTCGTATACACGGGCTCGCCCGTCTCGGGGTCGACGTCGGCCTTGAGCGCCTGCTGGAGGTCTACGCTGCCCTCGTCCGTCTCACCGACGCTGTAGATGGTGGCGAGCGTGGCGATGATGACCTCGCGGGCGGCGAAGGCGGAGATGATCCCCGCACTCAGCTTCCAGTCGAAGCCGAGCGGCGCCATCACGGGTTCGAGGCCGCGGCCCAGGAGCCCGATGAAGCTGTTGCGGATCTGATAGCTGGCGGCGGCCTGCTCGGCAGCGGCCTGGCGCATCTCGTACCGGGCCTCCACGCGGGCAGCCGCCTGCTCCGCGGGTTCGGGCAGCGCCGCCGGATCGTCCAGCGCCGCCACCGGCACGTCGTGCGCCGCGGCGAGGCTGTCGAGCGCCTGGGCGTACTGCGCCGCCGCCGCTCGCTGGTTCGCCGTCGCCTCCGGCGCCTCGGCCTTCGGATAGCTCGCCAGAAACCAGAGCACGATGCTGAGGCCGAAGATGATCTTCCCGGCGCGGACGACGAACACCTTGGTCCGCTCCGTCATCCGCCAGAATACCTGCTTGAGCCGCGGACGCCGGTACGGCGGCAGTTCCATCACGAAGTAGGACGACGGCCCCTGAAAGACGAACCGCTTGATGACCCACGCCGCCGCGAACGCCATCACGATGCCCAGCAGGTACATCGAAAACATAGCTAGGCCCTGGTAGCCGATCACCCCAAGCACCTGACCCGCCGGGATGAAGGCGGCGATGAAGAGCGTGTAGACCGGCAGCCGGGCCGAGCAGCTCATCAGCGGGGCGACCATGATGGTGATGACGCGGTCGCGGTGGCTGTCCAGCGTGCGGGCCGCCATGATGCCGGGGATGGCGCAGGCGAACGAGCTGAGGAGCGGCACCACCGAGCCGCCGCTGAGGCCCACCTTGCGCATGATACGGTCCATGATGAACGCCGTGCGGGCCATGTAGCCGGTGTCCTCCATGAGCCCCAGGAAGAAAAAAAGCAGCAGGATCTGCGGCAGGAAGACGATGACGTTGCCGACGCCCGCGATGACGCCGTCCACGACCAGGCTCTGGACGAACCCGTCCGGCAGCACCTGGGCGGCGAACAGCCCGAGCGCCCCCACACCCCACTCGATGGCATCCATGGCGGGCGTGGCCCAGGAAAAGACCGCCTGAAAGATGAGCAGCAGCACGCCCAGAAATAGCACCGGCCCGGCGACGCGGTGCGTAACCACGGCGTCGATCCGGTCGGACAGCGTTTCGTCGTCGGCCTCAGACTGCTTCTCGACGACCTGCGCAGCGAGCGGGCTCAGAAACTGGTAGCGCCCCATCACCTCGGCCTGGCGGTAGGGCACGTTCTGCTCCTCCAGCGTGGCCCGTTCGTCCTGGACCGCCGCGTGGTAGTCCGGCGCGCGGGCCTCCCAGGCGTCGAGGGCCGTGTCGTTGGTCAGCGTGCGCAGCGCCTCGAAGAAGCGCGCGTCGTCCGGCAGGTCCGGTGCGTGGGTGCGCAGGGCCGCCTCCAACCGCTCTACGGCAGTGGCGACCGGCGGCATGAGCGTCCATGGGCGCTGCGTCGGATCGGGCGGCGCCGGAGGACCCTCCAGCAGCACCGCTCGAAGCGCATCCAACCCCTCCTGCGTCACCGCCGCCATCGGGATCACCGGCACGCCGAGGCGCTCCTGCAGCGCGTCCACGTCGATGGTGAGTCCGCTCGCTTCGGCCTCGTCCATCATGTTCAGAACGAGCACCACCGGTAGACCCAGATCCAGCAGCTGCGTGGCGAGGTAGAGGTTGCGCTCCAGGTTGGTTGCATCCGCCACGCACACCACCACGTCGGGCGCCGCCTCGCCGTCCATCCGCCCGATGAGCACGTCATAGGCCACCTGCTCGTCCAGCGACTTGGGGTTCAGGCTGTACGTCCCCGGCAGGTCGATCACCTCGACGTGCGCCGTCCCCGCGAGGCGGCCCACTTTCTTCTCGACCGTCACGCCCGAGTAGTTGCCCACCTTCTGCCGCAATCCGGTCAGCAGGTTGAAGATGGTCGTCTTCCCCACGTTGGGGTTACCCGCCAGCGCGATGCGATGTACGCGCGGCGGGGCAGACGGTGGCTCGGCGGTAGGCATGGCGGGACGGAACTGCGAGTACGACGACGCCCCTGGCGGTCAGGTGGGGTCGACTTCGATCTGGCGGGCTTCCTGGCGGCGGATGGAGAGATGATAGCCGCGCACCTTCAGGTCGATCGGATCGCCCATGGGCGCGAGGCGGACGACCGTGACCGTCGTGCCGGGGAGTAGGCCCATTTCTAGAATGCGAGGCGGGGGATCGTCCGACGTGAAGCCCGTGACGGTCCCCTGCTGGCCGGGCGAGAGATCGTCCAGCGTCATGCAGGCACCTCCTGCCCGAACAGCCGCATCGCCAGGTCGCGCTGCAGGCCGAGGCGGCTCTCGCCGATGCGCAGGATCAGCTTGTCGGCATTCTGCAGGATGGTGCACTGGGCCCCTTCGCGCAGGCCCATCGCGCCGAGGCGCTCCGCATCGTCCCCGTCCAGGGCCGCAAAGGCCAATCGGACGCAGGCCCCGCGCATGAAGCACGTCAGCGGCTGACAGTCAGAGCAGG
>JAAAOL010000355.1 GCA_009908885.1 Bacteroidota bacterium
GTCACGACGGCGACGGACGTCTACGCCCTCGGCGTGCTGCTCTACGAACTGCTCGCCGGACGGCGGCCCTACCAGTTCGAGCGGCGCACGCCCGGCGAGATCGAACGCGTCATTTGCGAGACGACCCCACCGCGCCCCAGCACGGCCTTGCAACGGCGTATCGCGGCGGCCCCGTCGATCGTGCGTCCGAAAAAGCTACGTGGCGACCTCGACACGATCGTGATGAAGGCGCTGCGCAAGGAGCCGGAGCGGCGGTATAGCTCGGCGGCCCAGCTACTGGACGAAGTTCAGCGTTACCGGGCCGGCCTCCCGGTTCAGGCCCGTCCGGACACCGTCGGGTATCGGCTGAACAAGTTCGTGCGGCGGCATCGCCTCGGGGTAATCACGACGACGGTGTTTGCGGTCTTCGTCATCGGGTTCGGGGTGCTCTATACCCTCCGGGTGCAGGCCGAACGCGATCGCGCTCGGGCCGAGGCCGCCACGGCTGATGCCGTCACCACCTTCATGGCCGATATCTTCGAGGAGGCCAGCCCGATTCAGAATCGCGGTGACACCCTCAGCGTGTATCAGGTGCTTGAGCAGGGGACTGAGCGCATCGATGATCTGGAGGATCAACCCGAGGTGCAGGCTCAACTCCTCGACGTGATCTCCGAGGTGCATCAGGATCTGGGACTCTTCGATGAGGCCTTTGCCCTCGCTCGTCGTGCGCAGGAACACTACCGCGCGCTGCATGGCCCCTATCACCCCGCGGTCGCGCAGAGCCTGTACCGGATGGGGGCGGTTCGCCGGGATCAGGGCCGGTATGCGGACAGCGAGGCCTTGCTCCGTGAGGCGCTGAATGTCTATACACGCGTTGCGGACAAAGAAGACGAACGGACGGCAGGCTATGCGAGCACGCTCGGCTGGGTACTCTACCGGCAAGGACAGTACGGGGAGGCCGACTCGCTCTTCCGGCGGGCGCTGACGGTGCGGCGGCAGGTCCTGGGCGACGATCACCGAGACGTCGCCATCAGCGTCAATGATCTGGCCTCACTGGCGCTCTCCAGCGGCGAGTTTGTGGCCGCAGAATCCCTGTATCAGGATGCCCTCGGTCGCTTCCGCCGCCTGCTGGGCGATGATCACTCCTTCGTGGCCATTCTGACGAACAATCTGGCGATGGCGCTCAACAACCAGGGCAAGCTCGCCGAGGCTGAATCGCTGTACGCTGAAGCGCTTCAACTCCGCCGGGCGATTTACGGCGAAAAGCACCCGTACGTGGCCAGCAGCCTGACGGGGCTCGGTAGTGTCCGGTTGAAGCGTGGCAACGTGCCGGCGGCTATCGCCGCGCTCGAACAGGCGGCATCCATGCGTCGTGAGCTGTTAGGAGCAGAGCATCCGCTACTCGGACAAACCCTGAATGTGCTCGCCCGCGCCCACGAACGGCAGAACCATCTCACGGAGGCTGTTGCCCTGCGGCGCGAAGTGCTTGCCATCTACCGCGCGGCGCTGGGTGACGAGGATCGCGGCACCCTCAGCGCACAGACCGCACTGGCAGAGGCGCTCGTGAAGACGGACGCCTACGCGGAGGCCGAGCGATTGCTGCGTGATGCGCTGAACCACGCAGAGCAGAATCCCCGGTTTGAGGAGGAATCGATGCGCGAGATCCGAGGACAGCTCGCCCGCCTTTACGGAGCGTGGGGCAAACCTGCCCTCGCCGCGCGGTACGCCTCCCGTCCAGCAGACACCCGTCAGTAGCCCCTCTACAGGGCGTCGTTGGCGCGCAATCCACCGCGGCCTCCGCCATCGCCCAGCACTGAATCCTCGCCGCCCGAAATTTTTTGCGAGGCGATGACCCTTTTTACCGCCGTTTCGCGAATAGTATAGTAGAGGGTCAGGCGTCATATCTTTCGCCACGCATCTCGTCGCGACGAGCTTGACCATCTTGCAGAAAGGCCCGGCACCTGGTGGGGGTGCTGGGCCTTTCGTCATTGCGGCCTGTTTTCCAGGTGCCGGGCGTCACAGGGGCAGCAGCGATCAGCGCTCCCGGGCCTTTGAGGGAGGCCGAGAGAAGGGGGAGGGGCTATCTAAACTGGTTCTAAATGAGGGGGTGCGGAGGATCTTCGCAGGGGGGGCAACCTACAATATTTCGCGGCATGACGCCGCCGTGCGCGCACCCATTCGCGCACCGTTCGACGGGCCATCCAAGGCGCTCGATACCGCTCGACCCGATGCACCGTACGGGCGCGGCCCGACCGTCCTCACCCTGCTTGGATCCTCAACCACCAGACTACCCAGACGACTATGCACGACGTGAATCATCCCACGGATGACAGCGAACAACGTCCCGATACATCCACGCAGTCCCGCCGCGCCTTTCTGGGGCGCTTCGCCGCACTCGGGGCGGCGGGGCTCGGTCTCTCCAGCGCAGTGGCGGCCTGCGGCGGCGGGGAGGACGGCGGCCAGCAAGCCCCTGCGGCCACGGAGTCGGCCCCGGCGGGCGATGGCGACCAGGTGGTCGCTGCGGATTGCGAGGGCTTCGACGCACTGACGGACCAAGACCTCCAGATGCGCGAGACGCTCCAATACGCGGACGAATCCCCGAATCCGGAACAGCTCTGCAACAACTGTCGCTTCTACAACGAGCCTGCGGACGGCGAGGTGTGTGGCGGCTGCCAGCTCTTCAAAGGGCCGGTCGCCCCGGAGGGCTGGTGCAGTTCGTGGGCAGCCATGGAGGCGGCCTAGTCCGCACCGCATCGTCCATTCTACCTGCGAAGAAGGGTCGGAGGGGGTTCCTTCCGGCCCTTCTTATATGCCTGCATTCTGCGGCGCACCCTTTTCGCTGCGTGTGGCGTATCGCCGTCGTGCGACACCAACGGAGGCACGGATGGGGCCCGGTCCCGGTGACGTGACCTCGTGCCAGGCATCCGCGAGGCGTCGCGTCGACCCCTCTTACCCTCACCAGCTCGATGCGATCATGCGACGGCACCTGTTACGCAACACCACGCTCGCCCTCTTTCTGACGCCCCTTCTGGTTCTGGCATGGATGGGACGCACCGCGGATGCGCCGGGAGACGATGAGGCCCCTGTTGCGCGCGCGGCGCTTCCGGAGGGCGCGAACGCGCTCAGCAGCGACTCCCTGGCCGCGAGCCGGGAGCGCCACGTGACGGCTTTTCTGGAACGCCTCGGCGAGCAGCAGAACGCACCCGCCGGAGAGGTGTTCGACAGCCTCGAATATTTTCAGCAGGTGCCTGCCGGACGCCTGCTCCGCATCATGAACATGGGCTTCGGGCGCTCGCTGGGCGTGGGCTGTGAGCACTGCCACGACACCGACCAGTGGTCGAGCAACGCGAAGCGACCGAAGCGGGTAGCGCGGGAGATGATCGCCATGGTGCGCGTCATCAACGACAGCCTGCTGGCGCGCATCCCCGCGCTGGAGAGCGAACGGCCCGTCGTCAACTGCACGACCTGCCACCGGGGCGACGTCAAGCCTGCGCTCGATCTCGGCGCAGAGCAGGATGGATGAGAAGCAGCGGCATTCCGTCGCACGAGAAATCCCTCGGGACGCGGCTACAGGGTTCGATAGAGACCCTTAGCGCAGCCGTCCCAGGCGCAGGTACACGCCGATACCGCCGAACGGGTGCTCTGTGTTGACGTCGGCGAACGCATGGATACCGACGGCCGCGAACGCGGTGAGTACCCAGCCGACGTGGCCTTCCAGGGGAAAGCCGATGACGGGACCGAAGGACGTTCCGTCGCCGTCCCCGAGGAGGCGGCTGTAACTGCGCCCGCCCGTGACGGCCACGCCCGTGCCGCCCCGGAGCTGAAAGCGACCGTACGTCACCGTCCGGCCGTAGAGCAGGCCGACGTCCCACGTCTCGCCACCGGGCGTCCGGGCCGTCGTCGTCCCGCGGAGTGTGAGCACGTGCCGGTCAAACGTCACGCCGACGGCGGCACGGGCGCCGAGGCCCAGCGTCGTCAGCGCCGGGCTGCCTTCTGCCCAGACACGCGACGACGGGCGTTGGGCGTGCAGGGCAGGCGGCGCCGCAGCGAGCACGACGACGAGCCAGAGCGTGGGAACGAGAAGGCGGGTGGAAGGCACGGGACGGCGATGCAGGCTAAAAGCGCGTGTTGACGACGCTGGCGTACTGGGAGCCGAACGTGTAGGAGAGGCCGATCGAACCAGAAAACTGGAAGTCGGTCGCAAGTTCGCGCTGTTCGAGGAGGATGTCCTCGACCGACGTGTCGCCGCGTGGTAGCGAGAGCTGGTCCTGGATCATCTCGAAGTCGGCCTCGAAGTCGATCGAGAGGCCCTCGATGAGGCGCACCGAGACGTTGCCGTAGAACACGGCGCGGCGCCGCGCGAAGTCGTGGAAGTAGTGTGAGCCGCTGAGGCCGGTGAAGATGCGGCCCCACGGTTGGCGAATGCGGGCGGAGGCTTCCACCTGCTGGTTGAAGAGCACCTCCTCGGTTTTACCGAAGATCGTCTCTTCGTAGTAGACCGCGCGCGAGAGGCCGATGCGGTAACGAAACGTGATCGCCACCCGGGTAGCGACCTCGTACGGCAGTAGACTGTACTCGACGCCGGGCTGAACGCGGACCCGGTGTTTGACATTGCGGTCGTTGCGGGTCAGGTAGTCCCCGAAGTAACCGAGCGACCAGTGCGCATTCACGCTGCGGATGGCGAACGTGTTCACGCCGTGCCGGTGGATACGGCTCGTAATCGTCTCGGCGTCCTCCTGGTCGATTTCGACGTAGTCGAAGTTGAAGTAGGGCCGGATCCGCGTCTTCCACGTGTCGGTGACCCGGTCGGCATAGAATCCCCACCGCGAGTCAAACTCCCACCGGTTCGACTCGATGCCCGTCTCAAGGTCGCCTGCGTAGATATTGAAGACCCAGTGGTTCCAGGGGTCGTCCACCTCTCGGCGCGTATCGGCGCCCTCTGGCGTCGCGTAAGACACTGCCAGCGTGGTGGCATCCACCGTCTGCACGACGTAGGGCGCCAGCCCGACGGCGAGCACCTGGTTCAGCCCCTCGCGCTCCTCATCCCAGGTGGCATTGCGATCGACCCCGTACGTAAACGAGTAGTCGAGGTCGCTGAAGGACCGCCGGCCGATGAAGGAGAGCTCGTACTCGCGTCCGCCGCCGCCGGTCCGTTCATCGGTGATGAAGACGTGGACGTCGGCACGGGCCGGATCGCGCACGTAGTTGACCAGCGTCACCTCGCGGCGAACGTGGTTGTAGTCGCACCGCTGGCAGTCGATGTAGACCAGCGGCGCGTCGCGGAGCGTCGTGTCGGCGACGGCGGAGCTGTCGGAGGGAATGTCCTGTGCGGCCCCTGGCAGGGCACGACACAGCAGGAGAAGCCACGTCGCGGTCACGGCAAGGGGCGTCCAACGACGGCTACTGCGCTGCTCATGTACAGCTGCTCGGTACAACACCTTTCAAGTCCTGTGCTCGTCTGCGTTCGCTAACGCATGGATAGGGACCTCGCGTGCCGGAAACAAGCCCCAGTTGCATTCGCAACAAAATTTCGCGTGTATGGTCATGCTTGCTCATGCGCTTCGAGACCTGGACCACGAGCAAAAGCCGGAGAAGGTGCTGGAGCCCGACCTCTGCATCCTGGACCCGGACCTCATGCTCATCGGGCGGCAGGTGCAGACCGAGTACGGCCAAAATATCGATCTGCTGGCACTCGACGTGCGGGAAACCCTCGGGACGGGAGGAGGACTGGGCCGAATGGCTTAGGCCCTACTGAGTGGCCTGAAGATAAGCGGTATGGCGATCATGCAGATTTCCGACGACGACCTCACGACCCGCCATCTGCAAGATCCTAGACTCGGCTTCGGATGGTCCAGATGAAGAGCCGAGGGGCGCCACGCTACGCCTCCGTAGAATAGCCCGCGGCCGCGGAGCGACTTATACCAAATCCGGCTGAACCATTGTGGTATGACGTAGCCCCGCGAAGCCGGATTTGGGGTTGGAAGGGTGTAGGTGTATACGTATGGACGTGACTCTCGTCCACCCCTTCAACCTTTC
>JAAAOL010000381.1 GCA_009908885.1 Bacteroidota bacterium
GACCTGCCCCAGCCCGCCGTCGGGCGTCCCCGTGGCGGCATGCGGGCACCCTGCATTTACGAGTTGCAGCATCGACGTGGGTGGCATCCCCAGGCACTACTGTATTCATGTCCCCGCTGCCGGACTGCCCGTCGTCTTCGGGTTTCACGGCGGGGGCGGCATGGCCAGCCGGGCCGTGAATTGGATGGGCGAGCACGTCGGGCACGGCCTGATCCTCGTCGCCCCGACGGCGCTGCCCTCCGGCGCAGACTGTGATCGCCGCTGGCGTCACCTCGGCCACGGCGGCCCGGGAAGCGGCCTCCAGTCCTGGGCCGACTTCGGGGCCGCGGATGCCTGTGATACGCCCATTGGCCCCTGGCCGGCCCACTCGCCCAACGACGCGGACCTCGCTTTCATCGACGCGCTCCTCGCTACCGTGGATCGCGAGTACGAGGCGTCGGGGTCGTACGCCTTCGGGTTCTCGAACGGCGCCGGGATGGTCCTGCAGCTCCTGATCACCGAGCCCTTCGCCAGCCGGTTCGAAGGCTACGCGCTGATTGCGAACGGCATCAACGCTGCCAAGCGCACAGCCCAGGCGGGCGGCGGCTTCGGGCCGTATGCTGCCAACCGCAACACGCCTCGACCTACCATGCTCATCTGGGGCACGGCGGACAAGACCTCGTTCCCCTCGGAGGGCCTGATCGACCGCGTCAACGAGCTGGCCGCGATGGCGCCTCCCCCGGCGGAGTGCGCGCCCCCGCTGGACACGCCGGAGCGCGTCGTTCGATGCTGGCTGAGTGCGCCGGTGGCGCCCGGCCTTCCGAAGTTCACGCTGGTGTCCCGAATCCAGGAGACGGGCGACTGGCTGGTCGGCTTCAACGGGGCGGATCAGGTTGCCACCGAGAGCTTCTATCCTGACGGTGGCCCCGACGCGACGCTGGTGGCGCGGCAGGACTACGCCGCGGGCACCACGGGCGCGCATGTGGCGGTGCTCACCGTGCTGGGCGGCGAACACGTCGTCCCTGGCGCCAATGCAGGCGGCGGCGCCTCGTGCGCAGCTCACACCTGCGACCTCGATGCCGTCGACGAAATTCTGGCGTTCTGGCGCACCCACGCCGGGCTGACCACGACGACCACCGGCTACGACGTTCCGACCGAGGCGCCGACCTCCGACCACTTCGTCGCCAGTCATCCGAACCCGTTCCGCGAGGTGACGACCGTCGAATACGAGGTGACGCACGCTGCCCATGTTGTGCTCGACGTCTTCGATCTAGCGGGACGGCGGGTGCGCACGCTCGTCGCGGCTGAGGTCTCGGCAGGCACGCACCGTTCCGTCTGGGACGGCACTGACGACGCCGGCCGTCCGGTGGCCTCGGGGACCTACGTCCTTCGCCTGCGCGTGGGGGAGGAAGTCGAGACCCGCCGCGTGCTGCTCGTGAGGTGAGCACCGTCCCCCGGGAGCGGACGCCGCATCCTGCTTCGACGTGAACACTCCCAGCGAGGAAGTACCTGCCATGAATCTTCAAGCGTTTGCCGTATGCACGGTCCTGTTCCTGCTGTTCGGTCACGCCGAGCTTGCTGCCCAGATCGTGCTCGAAGCGTCCTTTCCGGGCGACCCTCCCAGCCTCGTTCCGAGTACCAGCAATCACCGCTACGATTTCAACGACGATGGTCTGCCCGACCTGCCCTTCATCGACCTGACGGACGGCTTTGCGATCACCATCCAGGACGGCGCGGACCCAGGCCAGCAGTCGTACATTCTCCCTGAGGTCGAAGACGACGTCGTGCTCGGCCTCAGCCAGGCGCGAGTCATCGGCTATTTCGAACTCGATCAGACGAACGGCCAGAAGGAGATCCTCCTCGCGGAGAAGCAGGGGCGGCGGTTCGTCAACCCCATCATCGTCGATGCGGACGGCAACGTGCTCTGGGACGGGACCAGCAACACGGTGCTCCTGACCATCGCCGACGTGGACGGTGACGCCAGCTGCGAGGTGGTGGTGTATAATCCACAGGTGCCTCAGGTGGAGGTCTGGGGCGAGGACAAGGGATAGCGCCCCAGGCCGAGCGTTCGGGTAAGCGGGCAAGAGGGGTTATACATTCTTCGCTTGGCGATGAAGGTATAGCGTTGTGTTACGTGTTTCGTGTTGCGTGAAGCGTGCGAAAGCGCTGATGGAGCCGATGGCCCGTGCCCATCACGGACCACGCACCACGGACCACGACGTGCGGCATCCAGATCCGGGCATGAACAATCTGAATCAGTAGTTCCGTCCGTCCGTCGTGCCCGAATCGCCCGTATCCGTCATGGACTGTAGCCGCGAAGCGGAACGAACGCCTCGGCAAGTTCGGCGTCATCACGCACGGTTCGCTCGGCACACGCGCAGTTCGTCTAGAGCAACGACATGAGGGCTTTCAGGGCGTCGTCGCCCTCCTGCAGCCGCTGCAACCACCGGGTTAGGTCTCCCGCTGCGGGGATCGTTCACAGTTCCAGGCCTGATCTGCATCTTCCCTACGTCAACGTAGAATAATTCAGCGAAAGGAATGGCCCGGGACAGCCGGCGGGGCGAAAAACAGGTGCAGTAGCTCGAAAAACAGGGCTCGCCGAAAAAACTCCTCCATCCTCGCTTATTTCTCCCCCCGATGTCCAGACCCAGGACAAAACGTCGCCATGTGTGAAGCAGTCCCTGCACATCTCGTGACGGGGACGATCACGGGCAGCCAGGCGCGGCCCGTCTATCATGCATCCAATCAGGGAGGAGCGCGACCATGTCGAACTACATCACGCACGAGTTCTTCAAGGCCCATCGCGATTTGTCGGACAACCAGGTTACCATCCTCGACAAGGCGTTCGACCAGATCAACCGCAACCTCAACATCATCGAGGATTTTTTCGAGCTGGACGGGCAGAAACGGTCACGCGACGGCAACTGCCTCATCAAGCGCTTCACCGGAGAGAACAGGCTGGAGATCCGGACGAAGGACGAGTTGCCCGGCGCCTTCGCGCGTGTCGTTCCCGTCGTCTCGTTAAACACCAACCGGGTGACGTTCTACGAGCAATACCTCAATGCCTGCTACAACTCCTGGGCGAAGGCATCGGACGGGACGGGGGATGGCGACAAGGTGTGTCCCGTCTCGGAGCTGGCGGGAACGCTGGTTCACGAGGCCGCCCATACCTGCCTGGGCAACGAAAAGTACGGGTACCTGATCAGCTACTGGTACCGCTATCAGTTCCGTCTTCGCAACGGCTATACCTGTCGGCTCTGCTCGGCAAGTGCCGCGCCGTCGTCATGGCTTCCGCAGGACTACAAGAACAAAGAGGGGGTCCAGGACGAGACGCCCTATCTGGGCATCCATGGCGAGGAGATCGCAACGCCGCCAGGGTTGCCTCCGGGCATGAAGTTGAAGAAGTATTACCTGGCCTGGTTCACCCAGTCGCCGGTCCCGGCGGGTGCGGTCATGCCCCCTGGCATCCAGCTGCTTGATGCGCATACGGAGTGCTAAGTAGACGCAAAGAACGGTGTTCACCATCTGATGCGCCCTTTGTGGGGACCTTTCCTTCCGGGAAAAGCAAGGGTATATGCGCCGTGGTGTGACATACTGTTCTCCCGAACAGGGGAGCTGCCGCTCAGCGACTGAGGGAATAATGAACTGCGCAGCTGAAAACTGCCCGGACGCCGAGCTGCTGCATCGACGACCCGGCAGGGCTCCCATTCCCCGGTCACTTCATCAACCCATTAAGCCTGCGCCCTGCGCCGTTCGAGGGACGTCAGGAGGCAGTTTCCACGGTCGCGTTCGGGTCAGAATCGGCCCGCCGAAAGACCATAATCAACGCACCTTTATCCAGGGAAGGAAACCATGAAACGATTCGTAGTTCTGTGCATCGCCCTGCTCGCCTTCCCGATGGCGGCAGCGGCCCAAAATATCGGAGTGATTCACGAGTTCATCGACCGGCGCCCGCCGCTCGACAAACTGAAAGGCATGCACGTCGCTACCGGTGACGTCAACGGGGACGGGATCCCGGACATCGCCGTCATGCAAGACTGCACGCTCAACATGTTCGACCCGGTGTCCCAGCTCCTGATCCTGAGCTTTGACATCGAGGAATCCATGGATGGAAACGACTGGCTGGTGTGCGAGGACGGCGAGGTGCTGGAAGGCGTCACGATCCACCTGGTCGGCTTTCTCCCCGGCTACACCGGCGGCGTGTCTGTCGCATTCTCGATGGAGTTGGACGATGGCAACCAGATCATCGCCGTCCTCATCGGCCTGGTTCAGCAGGAAGTCGTCTACGCGGAGGAGGCCCGCATCGTGGCTTTCCTGCAGCTGCCGAACGGCCGCCCCGCCATGGCTACCCTGCAATTTTTCGGAACCGACACCTTCACGTACCAGATCATCGGCGAGCTGCCAGGGGCCGCGCCGAGCAAACCCGCCGACCATGCGCCGACCCGTTCCCCCGTCTACGCCAGCCAGAGCTACCTCCTCGACCTCAAGTACCGTGCGGAGCCTGGCCTGCGCCTGGGCTACGATCCCGACCTGCGCGATCCGCCCGGTGACACCGATCTCGACGGGGACGGTCATCTGGACCTGCCCATGCTGGTCCTCAACGATGGGCAAGTCGTCGGGATGGCCGTTCGAGGGGGAGATGCCTTCGACCTCCTCTGGCAGGTTCCCTTCCCGACCGAGCACCGCGCCAACATCCTGAAGGGCTTTCACGGTTTCGGAGACATCAACGGCGATGGCGAGAAGGAAGCCATCTTCGGTGAGAATCTGGCGGTCACCCTCGACGGCGCCGTACACACCATCGCCGACGGCTTCGTGACGCTCGACGTCAACGACGTGGACGGTGACGGGCATGAGGACATCATCGGCATGGACACGGCCGACGATACCATCGTGGTGTACGGCATCACGGCATCAGGGATCTCCGTCGAGGGACCCGACCCGGCCGCCGTCCGCGCGTTCCTGTTTCCGAACTACCCGAACCCGTTTCGCGAGACGACGACCCTCGCCTACGAGGTGGATCAGCCCGCCCGGGTGACGCTCACCGTCTACGACGTGCTGGGCCGCCGCGTGCTGGCGCTCGTCGATGCCGTGCAGTCGGCCGGGCCGCATCAGGCGGTGTGGGACGGGCGCGACGCCGCCGGGCGGCCCGTCGCCTCCGGAACGTACGTCTACCGCTTGCAGGTGGGCGCGGCGGCCCAGACGGGGCGCATGCTGGCCTTGAAATAGCACCCCTTTCCCGTTCGTGCTCCCCGTGCGAGCGACCTCAGTCAACGATCCCCTGTCAGACGAAGCCATGAACAAGATACTCTCCTTGCTGCTCGGCGCCGTGCTGCTTTATTTCCTCAGCGCCGCCGACCTTCTCGCTCAGGATACGCTGGTGCTGGAGGCGACGTACCCAGGCACCTCGGCCCGCGGCCTGTACCTGCCCAACGACGATACCCATATGGACTTCAACGGCGATGGCGTGCCAGACATGCCGTTGTTGCAAGAGGAGGGGATTTCCTACTTCTTGAAGATCATTGACGGCACGAGCAACACTACCGGCTGGACCATTCCGAACATCGACGCGGTGCTGAACGGCAGCCTGGCCCACGTGGTGGGCTTCTTCGAGCTGGACGGCAGCAGCGACACGGTGGAGATCGTCCTCGCCGAGAAGCGTAGACGGCGGCTCGTCAATCCCATCGTCCTCGCCGTCTCGAACTGGGAACTCAAAAATCCAATCATTACTTCGATCTGGGGGGTCTGGGATGACACCGACGTCGTGCATCTGCTGACTATTTCCAACATGGACGCCGACGTTACCTGCGAGGTGGTGGTGTTCAATCCGCAGATCCCCCAGGATCGAGTCTGGGGTGCGGCCAAATGATGACTCTTTACGCCGGACGTTGCGCGTGTGGAGGTGAGCGCTTTACTTGCAGGCGTCCGTTGTGCCCGAATCGTCCGTAACCGCCATGGAGTTTTCTTTGAACCCGAACGACCGTCCCGGCAAGATCGGCGTCATCACCCACGGCTCACTCGGTCAGGGC
>JAAAOL010000211.1 GCA_009908885.1 Bacteroidota bacterium
CCTTCTGTACTGGTGGATCCTCTATCCGGCCCACAAGCTCATCTTCCCCGGCATGATCCGCGAGATCGGACGCCGCGCCGAGGTGGCCGCGCTGACGCAAACGGCCACGCAGGTGCAGAACGGCCCGTCAGCGACCATGCCAGCGGCCGCCTCGAACGGACGCGAATGAGGTTGTCCCCTCAGTTCAGCACCCAGATCGCGCCGTTGAGGACAGTGGCGTACGTCACCCAGAGCAGATAGGGCACCAGCAGCCCGCCCGCCACCGTCGATAGCGGAAAGAAGCGCCGGACCGTCCAGGCGAGCACAACCCACAGGGCGACGATGACGAGGAAGCCCGCTGCGACCTGGTGCGCCCCGAAGAAGACGGGCGTCCACGCCGCATTGAGCACGAGCTGGGCGGCGAAGAGGCCGAGGGCGAAGCGGGCGCCAGGGACGTCACGGCGGCGCCAGATGAGATACGCCGCGATGCCCATGAGCGTGTACAGCGTGATCCACGCGGGGGCGAAGACCCACGACGGCGGCGTGAAGACGGGCTTATCGAGCATCTGGTACCAGGACCCGCCACCCGCATCCGTCAACAGCGCCCCGGATGCCCCGGCGAGTTGACAGACGAGAATGAAGAGGAACGCCTGCCCGATCTGTTTGAGTCGCTGCATAGATGGCTGCTACTAATTCAGATTGTTGATGTCCGGATCCTGGTGTTGCCTGTCGGAGTGCGTGGTCCGTGTTGCGTGGTGCGTGATGGGGAAGGGCCATCGCTCCATCAGCACTTTTTCACGCATCACGCATTACGTGACACGTCCTCATCTATCCACACATCGCCAAACGAAAACGGTATGCTTCGTGTCCTGCTCTACTCGTCAGGGCCGTAGACGTCCTCGGGATCGAAGATGCGCGTGCCGTCGCGCACAAAGGTGTCGCCTTCCCATCGCCGGTAGAAGCACGACCGGTGGCCCGTATGGCACGCCGCCCCGCCGCGCTGGTGCACCGTGAACAGGAGCGTATCGCCGTCGCAGTCGATGCGCGCCTCGACCACCTCCTGCGTGTGGCCGCTGGTGGCACCTTTGACCCACACCTCCTGGCGTGAGCGGCTCCAGTACGTCATCCGGCCCGTGGTGAGCGTCTGCCGGAGCGTCTCGGCGTTCATGTACGCCAGCATCAGCACCTGGCCGTCGGCGGCGTCCTGCACGATCACCGGGACGAGCCCGTCGTCATCGAACCGCACGTTCTCGACAAAGGCCTCGGGGCTCATGGCATCATTGCTCCGTGAAGGACTCACCCTGGGACTGCCGGTGGAACCGCCCTTGCGGTACGTTGCTTAAACCGATAGTCCGTGTGCCTACCGAACGCCCGTCGCCCGCACATGCTCCGTGCCCTCGCCCTGCTGCCCCGCCGCCTGCTGATCGGGCTCGTGCGCGGCTATCAGCTCATCATCTCCCCGCACCTGCCGCGGAGCTGCCGCTACACGCCCTCCTGCTCGGCCTATGCGATGCAGGCCCTGCGCGAGTACGGCGCGGTGAAGGGCACCATCCTGGCCGTGTGGCGCGTGCTGCGCTGCAACCCGTGGGGCGGCCACGGCCACGACCCGCCCCGCTGGTTCGGCGAACCGCCGCCGGAGGAAATGGTAGAGCCGACTGCGGACGACGGACCCCAGAACGCAGCCAACGAATCGCCAAACGCACGCGGGTCTTCTGAGGAATGGCCTGCCTCCCAACCAGCACCCCGTAACCAGCAACCCGCAACCCTGTGAGCTACGACGACCATCAGACCGAGTCCGCCCGCCTCGCCCCCGTGCGCTGCGCCGTGGTGACCATCAGCGACACCCGCACCGAGGAGACCGACCGCAGCGGCGGCCTGCTCCGCGTGAAGCTGGAAGGCGCCGGCCACGAGGTCGCCTTCTACCGCATCGTGCCCGACGAGCCCGCCGTGATCCAGGAGGTGATCGAAGGCCTGGCGGGCAAGGTGGAGGTCGTCCTCCTCACCGGCGGCACCGGCATCAGCGCCCGCGACCGCACGGTCGAGGTGCTGACCCGGATGCTGGAGAAAGAATTGCCCGGCTTCGGCGAGCTGTTCCGAATGCTTTCCTACGAGGACATCGGCGCGGGCGCCATGCTCTCGCGCGCCACGGCGGGCGTCTACCAGGACACCCTCTTCTTCGCGATGCCCGGGTCGCTGGGCGCGGTCAAGCTGGCCCTCAACGAGCTCATCCTGCCCGAGCTGAAGCACCTCGTCTGGGAAATCGTCCGCCAGCAAGAACACGCCTAGCGGGTCCCAATCAGCGCTTCGGTTCGCGCCTGCCCCCCCGCTGCTCCACTCCGACGCACCGTTCCGTCCATCCCCATCCCGATGACGGCCTCAGCGACCAAGGCTCCTCCCTCCTACGTGCTCGCCGCACTGCTCGGGCTGCTGTGGATGGGCTGCCTCGGCGAGGCCCCGCACGACAACCCGCTCGACCCCGAATCCGACGCCTTTCAGAACGAGGGCGGCGTCATGGGCACCGTGACGGACCGGGCGGAGGCGGGACTGCCGGACGTGGACGTCCGCCTCACGCCTGCGACGCCCCCCGCCAGCGGCCCGACGACGTTCGTCACCCGCACCGACGCCCAGGGACGGTATTCCTTCCGCGATGCCCCGGCGGACCTCCGCTACCGACTGGAGGCCCATCGCGACGGGTATGCTCCCGTCATCGTCGACTCCGTGGAGGTGGAGCCGGGCCGCACCGCCACGATGCCCGCACTGCGCCTCAACGCGCTGCCCGTCGTGAGCGACCTGACGCTGCGCACGGTCCACCTGAGCCGCTGGTGGCCCAACGACCTCTACTTCTTCGAGGCGACCGCCACCGTGGCCGACGCCGACGGCATCGTGGACGTGGACAGCGTGTGGCTGTCGATCCCCGACCTGGGCTTTCAGGTGCTCCTCGACCCCGAGTCGGGCGATCAGTACACGCAGCGCGTCGCCGAGGACGCCTTGCCCGTGTCCAGCCTAACCGCCCTCCTGGGCACGCCGCTGCGTCTTGGCGCTGTGGACCGGCAGGGCGGCAGCACCGTGACGCCGCCCCAGCAGTTCGTGCGCGTGATCGAAGAGGTCCCCATCGCCGTACAACCCAGCGGCGACGTGGCCGCGAGCACCAACCCGCCGACGCTGACGTGGGAGCCGACCGACCTCGGCTTCCCGTTCACCTACCGGGTCGAGGTGTTCCGGGACGAGGTGAACCAGGCCATCCAGGTGCTCCAGGTGGATGGCCTCTCCAGCACACAAACTGAACTGACCCTCAGCGACCCGCTCCCCACGGGACCGTACTACTGGACGGTGTCCGTCTTCGACGCCTTTGGCAACCAGAGCCGCTCCAAAGAGGCGGCCTTTCGCATTCCCTGACCCGCCTATGCCTACGACCGATACCCGTCCGAACGCGCTGGATGCGCTCTCCGACATCGCCTTCACCATCAACTCGATCCAGGAGCCGAAGGCGCTGCTGGCGAAGGTGCTGGAGATCGCCATGGACGCGCTAGACGCCGAGCGCGGCTTCGTGCTCCTCTCTGACGAAGAGGCTGCCGACGGCTTCACGGTGCGCGCCCAGCGCAACTTCACCGACGAGCAGCTCGACAACCTGGTGCAGCTCTCCACGAGCGTCGTCTACGAAGTGCTGCGCGAGGGCGAGCCGGTGCTGATCTACGAGGCGCTGGAGGACGACCGCTTCGGTGGCTCCGAGAGCATCGTCCTGCAACAGATTCAGTCCATCGCCTGCGTGCCGCTGCGCCTCAAAGACCGCCAGATCGGCGCCATCTACCTGGACAGCCTCACCAAACGGGGCCGCTTCACGCGCGACCACCTGCCCTTCATCGACGCCGTGGCCAACCAGGCCGCCATCGCCCTGGAAAACGCCCAGCTCTACCAGTCGCTCCGCGAAGAAAACCGGCAGCTGCGCACCGAGATGCAACGGCTGCACGGCTTCGACGAGATCATCGGCGACAGCGCGGCGATGCAGGAAGTGTTCGACATCATGTCGCGCGTGCTGGACAGCGACGTGACCGTGCTCATCGAAGGCGAGAGCGGCACCGGCAAAGAACTCGTCGCCCGCGCCATCCACTATAACGGCCACCGCAAGGACGACCCCTTCGTGGCCATCTTCTGCGGCTCGCTCTCGGATGAGCTGCTGGAGAGCGAACTCTTCGGCCACAAGAAGGGCGCCTTCACCGGCGCGACGGCGGACAAAAAAGGCCTCTTCGAGACGGCGGACGGCGGCACCGTCTTTCTGGACGAGGTGGGCGACCTCAGCTCGCGCCTCCAGACGTCCCTGCTGCGCGTGCTGCAGGAGGGCGAGATCAAGCGCGTCGGCGAGACGCAGGTGCGCCGGGTGGACGTGCGCATCCTCTCGGCCACGAACACTCCGCTGCAGGAACTGGTCGAGGAAGGTAGCTTCCGTGAGGACCTGTACTACCGCCTCAACACCATCTCAGTGACGATGCCCCCGCTGCGGCACCGGCGGAGCGACATCCCGATGCTGGCGAACCACTTCCTGGACAAGTACGCCACGGGCCGCCGCAGCCACATCCGCGGCTTCGAGCCGGACGCCATCAAAGCCCTGAAGCGCCACCGCTGGCCCGGCAACGTGCGCGAGCTGGAAAACACCATCGAGCGGGCCGCCATCATGGCGGGGGGCGACCTCATCGCCGCCGAGGATCTGCGCCTGCCCGATCAGTCGTCCCTGGACCCGTTCGAGCCCGGCATCACCCTCAAGGAGGCTGAGCGCCGCATCGTGCTGCGGACGCTGGACGACTGCGACGACAACATCTCCGAGACGGCCCGGGTCCTGGACGTCTCGCGACGCTGGCTCCACTATCGGCTGAAGGAATGGGAGGGCACCGACGCATAGGCGACATCCAGCCCTTCGCGGAGCTGGCCCAGGGGACGGCGACGGTGGTCTACAAGGGCTACCAGCCGTCGCTGGAGCGGTTCGTGCTGCTAAAAGTGTTGCGGCCCGCTTTCAGTCAGGATACGGAGCTGGTGGAGCGCTTCGAGCAGGAAGCGCGCCTCGCCGCCTCCATCCAGCACCCCAACGTGGTCGCCATCCACGCCCACGGACAGGACGACGGGCAGCCCTACCTCGCCGCCGAGTTCGTGGACGGCGTCGACCTGAAGACGCTGCTAGAACACGGACCGCTTCCGCCCGAGCTGGCGACGTTCGTTACGCTGGAAGCCGCCCGGGGCCTCCAGGCGGCGCACCGGCGCGACGTACTGCACCGCGACATCAAGCCCGAAAATATCTTGATTGCCGACGAAGGACAGGTCAAGCTGACCGACTTCGGCCTGGCCTCCCTCATCGACGAGAGCGCAGACGTGGAGGTGCGCGGCACGTGGAGCTACCTCGCGCCTGAGGTCATCCGCGGCGCGACGCCCACCGCAGCGGCGGACCTGTTCTCACTGGGCGCGACGCTGTTCGAGATGCTGACGGCCCGCGTGCCCTTCTCCGGTCCGGACACGAGCGCCGTGCTGGACGATGTGCTGCATCACGACCCGCTGCCGCTGCTGGATCGCCTCGCCGCCGTCCCGGACGAGCTGCACGCCACCTGTGCGCACCTGCTCGCCAAGCGACCGCAGGACCGATATGCGTCGGCCCATGCGCTGATCGAGGCGTTGAACGTGGTGCGGTCCGACCAGGGCTGGACCACCGAGGGCGATGCGCTCGCCCGCTATCTCGCCGCACCCGATGCGTACGCGTCGCCTCCGCCTGCTGCGCCCGCCCAGACGGCCGAGGCGTCGGCGGAGGCTGAACCCCTTTCCTCGACTCCGGATGCACCCGCCCCGCGACGCTGGCCGCGGCGCGTCCTGCTCGCCGTGGTGATCGCAGGCCTGGCTGTGACCGGGACGCTCCTGGCCGTATCGGTCGGAACAGATCCACCGACCGACGCCGACCCGACCGCCTCCCCCACCTCCGCACCGCCGGACGAGCCCGTCGCAGCATCTCCGTCCCCGCTCTCCACGGACTCGGCAAC
>JAAAOL010000407.1 GCA_009908885.1 Bacteroidota bacterium
GGGGCGGCGTAGCGTGCGTGATCTCCGTCACCCATCGGACCGGCACGCCTGCGATTGGGCGGATAGTATACGTGATGATAGTGCCCGCGTGGATCGTCTCCGGCACGTCGCTGGTCATCCGGAAGTCGAGCCACGGCGGCGTGAGGTGCTGCAGGTTGCGCGGGTCCGCAAAGAAGCGCCACGCCGTCTCCGGGGCGATAGGCAGGCGCTGCGATCGCTGGAGACGGTACAATTTCATTGGTAAATGGTCCGCCAGTTTCGTTTCGTGTGCGTACCCCCAAGGGCGCTATCCGGGCCGCCGCCCCGACGTCGTTTCTCCAACCCAACCCATAGCTACCCATGCTGTTGCGCCGATCCGCCGCCCTTCTTGTAACGTTGTGTTGCCTCCTGGGCAGCACGCAGTCCGCCACAGCCCAGTCCGCCGAGGAGGTCCTCCGCAACGTCTATGACACCTACATGGCCTCCATCGAAGACGTGGACAACTTCACCGTCGTCACGGCGATGGAGGGCGACATGAAAATCTTCGACACGATGACCGCCTACCACACCAAGGTGGAACAGGACGGCGAGGTGGGCTTCGAGACGCAGACGCAGACCGAGGGCGGCCTCAGCGACATGGCCGGGACCGCCACGCCGCAGCGGTCGCAGAGCAACCCCATCGCCATGATGCGCACGCTCTACGAGACGCTGGCCGACGAGGCCGTCTACGAAGGCACCGACACCGTCGACGGTGAGGACGTGCACGTGCTCTACGTCGAGGACGCCTCGGCCCTCTACCAGGACATGACGGACGACGAGGCAGCGGAAGACGCGATGCAGGCGCGGGACGCCCGCTTCTACGTGGATACGGACGAGCATGTGCTCCGCAAGATGTCGATGACGATGGAGATGGGCGAGGGCGAGCAAGCCCAGACGCTGGAGTCGGTCACCATGATGCAGGACTACCGCGAGGTGGGGCCGATGCTGTATCCCTACCGCATGACGACGCAGATGCAGAACCCGATGACGCCGGAGCAGCGCGCCCAGATGGAGGAGGCCCAGAAGCAGATGGCCGAGATGGAAAAGCAGATGGCCAACCTGCCGGAGGCCGCCCGCGAGCGCATGCAGAAGATGATGGATCAGGTCGCGAACCAGAAGGGGCTCAACCAGGACACCATCGAGATGACCATGGTGGTGCAGGACCTCCAGGTCAACGCCGGGCCGCCGGAGGGCTTTCAGGAGTAGCCGGTCAGTAGGACGCCTTGGATCATCGCCACTGGTCCACTGGGGCTCACGTCATTCGGCTCACAGGGGTTGCAGTCACAGGTGGTCAGATGCTCGCTGCGCTCGCGTCATTGGATCGTCATCGGGCTAAATGCCTCTTCAATGACGCAATGACGCGCCGCAGGCGGAAACGACCACGAATGACTACTTGTGACTCGTGTCTACCTGATTACGCAGGGGTCTGATATTCCAGGTCAATCACCGCATCGCTCAGCGTCTCGATGAGGGGCGTGGCGTGGCTGGCGAGGACGACGAGGCCGCCCCGCTCGCGGAAGGCGTCGACCAGCGCGACGGCGGCCTCGGTGCTGGCGGTGTCCAGCCCGCGAAAGGGCTCGTCCATCAGCAGCACCTCGGGCCGGGCGACGAGGGCGGTGGCCAGCTGGGTCTTCTGCAGCATCCCGCTCGAATACGTGCCGATCAGGGTGTGCCGCCGCTCGTCCAGGCGGACGCGGTCGAGCAGGGCGTCGATGCGGTCCGGCCCGTCGTTCGCCCAGCCGCCGCGCTCGCGCAGGATCCACTCCAACAGCTCGACGGCGTTGAGGTGCTGCGGCAGGTCCGGCTCGGCATAGACGAGGCCCACGTGCTGCAGGTAGCGATACGGATGGGCGTGGACGTCCAGGTCGCCGTAGTGGACGTTGCCGGATGTGGGGAAGGCCAGGACCGACAGCAGGCGCAGCAGCGTCGTCTTGCCCGAGCCGTTCGGGCCGACGAGCGCCGTCACCGTGCCGGGGGCGAAGGTGTGCGTCAGGCCATTGACGACGGGCGCGCCCTGGCCGTAGCGTTTGATCAACTGGTCGAGGACGAGCGAGTCAGGCAAAGCGGCGGCGGTATCGGGCTTCGTGGGCGAGGGTGAAGAGGGCGGCCGTCAGCAGGGCGAGGCCTGCGTCGAGGGTGATCCAGAACAGCGCCTCGGTGGGCGTGAAGGCCGGGTCGAGCAGCGCAACGGCGCCGAGGCTGAGGGCCAGCGGCAACAGCCACCGCAGGTTGACCCAGGCGCGCGTCACGATCCAGTCGCGCACGCCCTGATGGCCGAGTTGGAACGGCAGCGGAGCCAGCGCGGAGGTCACGAGCAGGCCGCTGGCGGCGTTCTGGCCGACGAGGAACAGCACCAGGAAGACGGTGACGTGCGCGGGGGCGACGTCCAGGTAGAACAGCAGCCACAGCACGCCGTGCCCGAGCGCGACGAAGCGCCCCAGCGGCAGGCGGCGGTCGAACTGGCGGAGGCTGGCCCAGACGGGCGGTCGCCAGCGGTGCGGGACCCAGTAGACGGCATCGTACGGAATCGGGGTGCGGTCGGATGCGCGGACGCCCCCGGCGCTGCGGAAGACCTCGCTGTAGAAGGCGTGCGTGGCGTAGAAGGCGCGGTCGTACTGAGGCAGCCGCCGGGCCAGCCGGAGGCCTGCCCAGCCGAGCAGAAGTCCTCCCGGCAGCCAGGCCAGGGCGGTTTGCGACGGCTCCAGGGCGGCGCTGGCAATCAGAAATAGCATCCCGACGCCGAAGACGCGCGGCGTCGTCAACAGGGCGGGCACCAGTCCTTCCGGTGCGGCGAAGCTGCCGCCCGTCTCGTCCCGCAGCGAGCGGTACCATCCGCCCTGCGTGCCTTCCTGCCACGCCTGCGATTGCGGCCCGAGCCCACTGTACCGCTCGAAGCCGTACGCCGCCACGCCGATCACGATGAGGGCATGCGTCAGCAGCCAGCGCGTCTTAGTCGTGAGCGCCGTGGTCCACCCGCCGGGATCGACGTACGCCAGCACGACGCCGCCCCCGAGGAGCACGAGCACCAGCGGCAACAGCATACCGAGTTGATGGCGCAGCAGCCCACGCGGCGAGCGGTTGAGGCGTTGCAGCAGCGCCACCTGCGGATCGGGCAGCAGCAGGTGGGGCGTGGCGATGGCGAAGGTGGCCGCCCCGCCCAGCGTCCAGTAGCGAAGCAGCCGCAGCCGCGCCTCCGGATCGTCCGCCCCTATCGCCAGCAACAGGCACACGTAGCCCAGCACGGCGGCGAGGAGCGTGTAGCCGAGGGTGGTGCGGGTCGTCGTCATCGAGAGGGTGGGGGTATGGGAGCGTGGGAGTGCGGGAGTGTTGGAGTGCAGCGGCGTGAAGGGCTAGGAGTGTACGTTGCTGACGCCTCAACCTCCAAACCCCCAACCGCCCGTACTCCCATACTCAATCATCTCCCTTCCCGTCGCAGTAGCTGGTCCGCGTGCTTCACGCTCTTGACGTACCACAGCGCCCGGAGGGCCTCGCGCTGGTCGTCAGGCAGGTCAGCGTCGGGGCCGAGGCGAGCGCGGCGTTCTCGTCGGGCATGGTAGAGGGCGATGGCGGCGGCGACGGAAATGTTGAAGCTCTGCGTGAAGCCGGGGCTCGGGATGATGCAGCGGCGGTCCGACAGGGCCAGCAGGTCGGGCGTCACGCCGTCGCGCTCGTTGCCGAAGACGAGCGCCGTCTTCTGCGCGAAGTCGATGGTGTCGATGGGCACCGAGGTCTCGTCCAGGTGCGTGGCGACGATCTGGTAGCCGCGCTCGCGGAGGTGGCGCACGCAATCCGCCGCCGTGTCCCACATGTGCACGTCCAGCCACTTCTCGGCGCCCTGGCTCGTGCGCTCGGACTGCTTGAACGTCGCATCGTGCGTGATGACGTGAAACGGCTGGAGGCCCAGCGCCTCGGCGGTGCGCATCACGGCGCTCACGTTGCCCGTGTTGACGAGGCCTTCCACGACCGTCGCGATGCCGTAGGTGCGCCCGGCCAACACGGCGTCGATGCGGGCGCGGCGGCGGTCCGTCAGGTAGGGGGCCAGCGCCGCAGTCACCTCGGCAGGCGTCCATGTCCGTCCGCCCAGGTGCAGCCCGTTGGTGGCAGCGTCCGGGCCACGCTGCGCACGGTCCAGCAGCGCGGCCATCGCGTCGGCAGCGGCGTGGGCGTCGTCGGACATGGGCAGGCGGGTTTGGAGGCAGCATACTGAACGGCGTGTCCTGCTACGAGTGAGCAGGCGGTCAGGGTTCGGCGCGTCCCGCTCGGCGTCGGGCGGCGGTAAACAGCTTGTGAAGGGGCGAACAGCGGCTTTCGCACGTGCATACAGTGGGGCACGTACAGATATCGACTATCACCCACTCCCAACCCCCTATCCCAGCTATGGACCTTCAGGACAAAGTCGTCGTCGTCACCGGAGCCAGCAGCGGCCTCGGCCTCATCATGTCCCAGATGCTCGTCGACGAAGGCGCGCAGGTGTACGGCCTGGCCCGCCGCCTGAACCGCCTCAACGAGATTCAGGACGATCTCGGAACAGCCTTCCACCCGATTCCCTGCGACGTCCGCAACGAGAGCGAGGTAAACGACGCCTTCGCGGCGATCACGAACGAGGCCGGGCGCATCGACGTGCTCATCAACAACGCGGGCCTCGGCCAGTTCGGGGCCGTCGACGAGCTCACGCTCGACGAGTGGGAGGTGCAGATGGAGACGAACCTTCGGGGCGTCTTCCTGTGCACACGGGCGGCGGTGCCCACGATGAAGCAGCAGAATCAGGAGAGCGGTTTCGGCGGACACATCGTCAACATCGCGTCCATCGCCGGGCTCATCGGCAACCCCAAGATCGGGGCGTACAACGCCTCCAAGTTCGGGTTGCGCGGCTTCAGCGAGTCGCTCATGAAGGAGTTGCGGGACGACGGCATCAAGGTGACGTGCGTCTATCCGGGCTCCATCGAAACGCACTTCGCCGACGTGGCGGGCAGCTCCGGGTCGCCCAACCCGATGCAGCCGGAGGACGTCTCGGCGACGGTGCTGCACGTGCTGGAAGGGCCGGACAACTACCTGATCTCTGAGGTCGTCATGCGCCCCTTGCGCCCGCGCGGATAGGGATTGCGGAATGTCAGCGATGAGGGCGGCGCGTGGTGGCGTCGCTCTTTGTTGTGGGGCACCCCGAGTTGTGTCCTGTCGCTATGGTGGACGAGGACCACAGACCGCAGACCGCGGAGGAACCTACATTCTGGCGGTCTGCCCCCGCATCGAGTACGGGGCAAGCTGTCCGTCGTCTGCGGTCGCGGGGTAACTTTTCCCCGCGATTGTTGATGAGGGACAGCAGCGTGAGGGGGCAGTCGCACCCTTCCTTCAAGATGCCGCGAAATCAGCGCCATGACGCCCATTTGATGGTGTCGTATCATCACATTGTAACCGGGCGCTCGTAGGCCCGATGTGTGTCCCCTCTCGCACAGCTTTTCGATCGGATGCGGTGCCTCACTTCGATCCGCTGGCTCCTCGTGGCCGTTCTTCTCGGTCTCTCTATCCCGAGCCAGGCGCAGGACGCCTCCACGCTCACCCCCGACGAGGCGGTCCGTCTCGCGCTCGACCATAACCGCACGCTCCAGGCTGCCACGGCTCAGGCCGACGCCGTCGCCGCCCGCGCCCGGGCCGTCCGCACGCAGCGCCTGCCGACGATCCGCGGGTCCGGGCAGTACACGCGCCTCAGCGCCAACATCCCGGACCCCACGCTGTCGGTGCCTGCCATTCCGGGGCTCGACACCACGTCGCTGGCGCTCGTCGAGATTCCACTGGACCGGTATGCGGCCCGGCTGCGGGTGGAGCAGCCGCTGTTCACGGGCTTCCGCATCACGAATCAGGTGGAAGCGGCCCGGCGCTATGCCGAGGCCGAGCAGCGCCGGGTGGCAGAGACACAGGCGGCGGTCGCCTTTCAGGCGCGGCAGGCCTTCTGGGCGCTGCACCAGGCCGAGGCGGT
>JAAAOL010000033.1 GCA_009908885.1 Bacteroidota bacterium
ATCCTCTCTGTCTCTTACTGCATCGAGTTCAGCACAGGCTCTTCGCGGAAGGAGAGGACCCAGGCGAGACCGTGAGGGGTGGGACGCTAATGTTCTTGGTTGATTCCACTTAGAAGAAGGCAACATGCTCAACAGCCCGTTTTCGGCTCTCGTGCGACGCCGAGGTCATAACATTCTTTAGGCGAGACCGCGCGTTGCAGGCCGCGTTCAGGCCGCCATCTCGATGGCTTCGTCGAAGTGGACGCTCACCAGGCGCGAGACGCCCTGCTCCTGCATCGTGATGCCGTAGAGCCGGTCGGCCATCTCCATCGTGCGCTGGTTGTGGGTGACGAGGATGAACTGCGTGTCGTCCGAGAAGCGCCGGATGAGCCGCATGAAGCGGTCCACGTTGGCGTCGTCGAGGGGGGCGTCCACCTCGTCGAGGATGCAGAAGGGGCTGGGCTTGACGAGGTAGATGGCGAAGAGGAGCGCGATGGCGGTGAGCGTCTTCTCGCCGCTGGAGAGCTGGCTCAGGACGACCGGGCGTTTGCCGCGCGGCTTGGCCATGATCTCGATGGGCGACTCCAGCGGATCGTCCGGGTCGGCCAGTTCGAGGTGGCCGGTGGCGTCCTGGCCGAAGAGTTCGGCGAACAGCTCGTGGAAGTTCTTTTCGATGGCGCGGTACGTGGTCTCGAAGCGCTCCGAGGCGGTCGTGTTGATCTCGTCGATGGTCTCCAGCAGCGTGTCTTCGGCCTGCTCCAGGTCGCGCTGCTGATCCTGTAGAAACTCCAGCCGCTCGCGTTCGGACTCGTACTCTTCGAGGGCGAGGGCATTGACGTTGCCCAGGTTCTTGATCTTCTGCCGGAGGTCTTTCACCTCGGCGCGCGCCTCGGCCTCGTCGAAGTCGACTGGCACCTCCGCGCGCTCCCCCGTGAGGTCGCGGTCGAAGGCGTCCTCGACGTTCTCGATCAGGTCCTGCAGGCGCGTCTGGATCTCGGCCTGGCGGACGGCGCGCTCGTTCTCGGCCTTCATGCGTTGCTCGCGCTCGGAGCGGAGCGCACGGAGCCGCTTTTCGGCTTCGTCGATGTCCACCTTCACCTGCATCAGCGCGTTCTTGGCCTCGCTGACGGCCTCGTCCAGCCCGCTGCGCTCGCGGCGGATGGCGTCGAGGCGGGCTTCGAGGTCCTGGAGGGCCGTGGTGGCGGCGTCGATGGTGTCTTGTAGCGCGTCGAGCCGCTCCTGCCGGTCTTCGGCCCGTTGAAGCAGCGCGCCGATCTCCTGCTGCGTGCGGTCGCGGTCGCGCTGGAGGTTGTCGCGGCGGTTGCGGGCTTCCACGGCAGCCACGTGCGCCTCGGCCAGGCGCTCCTGGGCGGCGCGGCTCGCGCTCTCGGCCTCCTGGAAGGTGGCTTCGAGGGCGGCCCGCTCCTCACGCAGAGCATCGAGGCGCTCCTCTGCGTCGGCGACGGTCTGCTGGAGCGGCCCTACGTCGGCGCGTCCGGCCGTGAGGTTCTCGGTCGTCGTCGCGAGCTGGTCGTCGAGGTCGGCCTGCTGCTGCTGGAGCTGTTCGTGCTCGTAGGTGGCGCGGTCGTGCGTGCGGCGGGCGTCCGTGAGGGCAGCCTCGGCCTGCTCGACGGCGTGGCGGGCGTCGTCGAGGGAGAAGGCGTCGAGGGCAGCCTCGGCCTGCTCCACGCGGGCGGCGGCGCGGTCCATCTCGTCTTCCAGGTCGGCCAGGCGGGCGCGGGCGGCGTCCAGTTGCTCGCGGCGGCTGATGCGGTCGGCCAGCGGCGAGGCGCCCGCGTGCGCGCTGCCGCCGAACTCAGTGCCGCGGGCGTCGGCCCACTCGCCCGTCCGTGCGATGAAGCGGGTCGGGGCGTCGGCCTGCTGAGCGTGATGCCGGGCTTCGTCCAGCGTGTCGACGAGGAAGGCGCCATGCAGCAGGAGGCGCGCCAGCGAGGACGGTGCGTCGTCGGTCACATCCACGGTCTGCCAGAGCGGCGTCGGTCCGTCCGGCGGGGCGCCGTTCTGCGGAAGCGCGGCTGCGTCGAGCCGGTCGAGCACGAGGAAGCGGGCGCGGCCCTGCTCGTCGGCCCGCAGGCGGGCGATGGCTGCCGCGGCCTCGGCCTGCGTCTCGACGACGAGGCAGGACGCCAGGTCCCCGAGGGCGGCATCGAGGGCGAGGCGGTGTTGCTCGTCGCACGTCAGCACGTCGGCCACGGTGCGCAGCGGGCGGGGCGACCAGTCGGGCGCGTCGGCGAGGAACTGGATGGCGTCGGAGAACTCGTCGAACGAGGTGACGAGGCTGTTCAGCACCTGCACCTCGGCGGTTACGGCGGCCTGTTCGCGCTCGGCCTGCTGGAGCGTCTGGGCGGCGGCGTCCAGGTCGCGCTGGCGGCTGGCGCGCTCCTCCTCGGCGGCCTCCAGCTCGGCGCGGGCGGTGCGGGCCTGCGTCTCAGCGGTGTCCAGCGCCTCCTCGGCCTGGCGCACCGCGTCGGCCTGCTGGGTGAGGCGGGCGTCGAGCGGGGCGATCTGCTCGCGCAGGCGCGTCTGCTCCGCTTCGAGCAGCTCCAGGCGGTTCGTGAGGCGGTCCAGGCGGCGCTGGGCGTCGGCGCGGGCGTCGGCGGTGTCGGTCTCGCGCTGGCGGAGGGCCTGCAACTCGCTGCGCAGGGCGTCGGTGCGTTCCTGGGCGGCGTCGCGCTCGTCCTGGGCGGCGTCCCGGCGCGCCTCGGCCTCACGGCAGGCCGGAAAGGCCTCGTCGAGGGCCTCGGTCAGCTGCTCCACGCGCGTTTCCAGCTCGGCGCGGCGGGCGGCAGCTTCTTCCTGCTCCGTGGTCGTGCGCTCGTAGTCGCGGCGGGCGTTGCGGAGGCGTTCCTGTTCCACGCGGAGGTCGGATTCCAGGCTGCGCGTGCGCTCGACGTGATCGCTCAGGCGCTGCTGCCGTTCGGAGAGGACCTGCTCGCGTTCGATGAGCGTCGTGCGCAGGGCTTCCAGCGTGGCCTCCTCTTCCGCGAGGCGGGCCTGGTAGGCGTCCAACTCGTCGCTCAGGCGTTGCAGGTCGTCGTCCAGGGCGGCGCGCTGCTGCACGAGGCGGTCGTACTCGGCCTGGGCCAGCGCCAGTTCGAGCTGGTGGAGGCGCGCTTCGTACGTCTGAAACCGCTCGGCGCGGGCGGCCTGCCGCTTGAGGCTCTGCACCCGCTTCTCGATCTCCTCCGTCAGGTCGCGCAGCCGGTCGAGGTCGGCCTGCGTGGTGTCCAGCTTGCGGAGGGCCTGCCGCCGCCGCTGCTTGTACTTGGTGATGCCCGCCGCCTCCTCGAAGAGCCGCCGCCGGTCTTCGTGACTATTCGAGATGATCTCGTCCACCATCTTGAGCTCGATCACCGAGTAGGCTCCGGCGCCCATGCCGGTGTCCATGAACAGGTCGGTGATGTCCTTGAGGCGGCAGACGACGTCGTTGAGCAGGTACTCCGAGGTGCCGGAGCGGTAGAGGCGGCGGCCGAGCGTCACCTCGTTGTACTCGATGGGCAGCACGCCCCGGTTGTTTTCGATGGTCAGCTGCACCTCGGCCATGCCCAGCGGGCGCCGCTTGGCGGTCCCGTTGAAGATGACGTTCTCCATCTTGTCCGACCGCAGCACGCGCGCCCGCTGCTCGCCGATCACCCAGCGCACGGCATCGACGATGTTGGACTTGCCGCAGCCGTTCGGGCCGACGATGGCGGTGATGCCCTCGTCGAACTGAAGCACCGTCGGCTCGGCGAAGCTCTTGAATCCGTGAAGTTCGAGGCGGCTAAGGTACATGCGCAGTCGGGGGAGTGAACGAGCCGTCGTCTCAATTAACGACACATATCTGCCGTTTTGCAAACGCAGTTATCCACAATGTGGACAACCTGTGGATAGCCTAGATATACCGTGTAAACACAAGATGTTATCAGAAAGGCGTAGCCGTGGACATTCGATTAAATGCTGTTATTGGGCTACTGTGAGCAGCGGAGCGAGGGCGCGATGCCGTGGGGACGTTACGGGAATGGCACGGTGCGCTCGGGTCAAAATGCCTATCGTATATTCTCTATTCCCCTCGTTCGTACCTCATTGAAGAGCGAGATATCTGTGTCATGAAAGAGTACGTCGTCCTGGTCAACGAGCGGGATGAGCCGGTGGGCATCGACGAGAAGTTGCAGGCGCACATCGACGGCGTATTGCATCGCGCCTTTTCGGTGTTCGTCTTTAACAGCCGCGGCGACCTGTTGCTCCAACAGCGGCATCCGGGCAAGTATCACTCCGGCGGCCTGTGGTCGAATACCTGTTGCAGCCATCCGCGGCCGGGTGAGGCGGTGGAGCACGCCGCGCGGCGGCGGTTGCGGGAGGAGATGGGCTTCAGCTGCGACCTGGAGCGGCTCTTCGGCTTCGTCTACAAAGCCCAGCTCGACCACGACCTCTACGAGCATGAGTACGACCACGTCTTCGTCGGCAGCTACGACGGCGCGCCCGAGCCGAACGGTGCCGAGGTGTCGGGCTGGCGGTGGGTGCGGCCCGAGCAGGTGCAGGCGGCCGTGGCAGAGGATCCGAGTCGCTACACCTACTGGTTCCGCCTGGCGCTGAACCGCGTGCTCCACGCTGCTGGAGAGGGGGCATACGGAACCGCCGTGATACGGTCGTGACGGTCTGACGCCTGCGCCGACGCGTCGATCCCACAGCGAAACGACGCGCGTTCACTCCTCGGCAGATCGATTCCTCGTTTCGCCTGCTGATGCCAGCCTCACGTCGTGCCCCGGGCGGGGTGCCGAGTCTCCCGGTGAGTCCAATCAGTGCGGTATCAGTCGCGCAGCTCGTCGATGAGGACGCGTAGCTCGGGGTGGGTGCGCAGGCGGCGCACGGCCTTGTTCACGTAGGAGCGGAGCGTAGGAATCGGGTGCTCCGTGGCGGCGTGGATTTCCTCGTAGGAGCAATTCTCCAGCAACCGCATGCGCGCGATGCCCCGCAGGTAGTCCGGCAGTTCTTCGATGGCGCGCACCACGGCCTGATAGGTGTGCACGAGGTCGTATGCCTGGTCGGCCCGTAGCGCGGTGGTGCGCAGCGTGATGATGTCGTCGTCCAGGGAGACGTACGTCCGCCCGGCGCGCAGGTGGTTGACGAAGGTGTTGCGGCAGACCTTGCTGACGAAGTGCGTGAAGCGCTCCGGCTGGCGGATGCGCGGCATGTGCCGCAGGAGGTCGTTGAAGGTGCGTCCGACGAGGTCGTCGAGCGTCCCGTCCTCGCGGCGCGCCGAGGTGGCAAACTTGGCCAGGAAGTAGCGATAGACGTAGCAGTACGTCCAGATCTCGACGAGGCGGCGGTCGGCGTCGTCGCGATGCTGATGCCAGCGTGCGAACGTCGCATTGGCCGCGTCGACGTCGTCGAGGTGGAAGGGAAGCTCGTCGGCGATGGAGCGAAGTGTCTGGATCAGCATGGTCGGGAAAGGCCACGGGAGCAGAATGTCAGGCCGGGCGTGCCGAGGACAAGGCCGCCTTCACCTATCACTTCGCCGTATGCCCGGAAAGTGGGTCATCCCCAATCCGTTGGACGGATCTGGGCGGGGACGGTGGGACGTGCGAATGCGTGGAGGACAGTAGTGTGCAGTTATTTCTGATGTCACCGTCGCTCTTGTTCTCGTTCGGCTGGGTTGAGACCGAATGCTTTGTCTGGGAGAGGCTGTCCGTTTTGGCTTGATCCAAAACGGACCCAAAAGATCAAGACTCAGAAGAGCCCGCCTGACGTCGGCTCCGGCTCCGCTGAAAGGGATCGAACTCGCTCGCGGGCTCGCTCAGACAAGATCCCTTTCGGGCGCTCCGCCTGCACCTGTGTCCGGGCGGCGGACTCTTCAAGGCCGGTTCCGAGAATAACTTCACACTGTTGCGTGGAGGGAAAACCGTCCACCCGTTCACACCTTTCTCCATCCACGCCCAACTCCGGTCACAGGTGATCCCGTCAACCCGCAACGGCTCAGCCGGGTGGGGTGTCGCCCTCGCCGGAA